>DASPZH010000124.1:0-6021 GCA_035636335.1 Streptosporangiaceae bacterium | reverse complement strand
GGAACTGCAGGACATCATCGCGATCCTGGGCGTCGACGAGCTCTCGGAAGAGGACAAGGTGATGGTGCAGCGGGCCAGGCGGATCGAGCGGTTCTTGTCGCATCCGATGTACGTGGCCGAGCAGTTCACCGGCATCCCCGGGGCGTTCGTTCCGCTGGACGAGACCATTGCCTCGTTCAAGGCTATTAGCGAGGGCAAGTACGACCACGTGCCCGAGCAGGCCTTCTTCATGTGCGGCGGGATCGAGGACGTCGAGCGCAAGGCCAAGGAGCTCGAGCGGTCATGATCGAGTCGTGCCGGACCAGGTCCGTGACGGAGTCGCGCAAGGAGATACTGTGACGCTGCACGTGATGCTGGTCGTCCCCGAGGGCCAGGTCTGGGCGGGCAACGCCGAGCGCGTGGTGGCCAAGACGCTCGACGGCGACATCGGCATTCTCACCGGCCACACCCCGGTGCTCGGGATCCTCGCGGCCGGCAGCGTCGTGCGGATCCTGCCCGAGCGCGGCACGGCGGGGGGTTCCGGGGCGTCGCCCCCAGGGGCCAGCACGGCGGGTTCCGGCTGGGTGCAGGCCGCCGTCGGCGGCGGCTTCCTGTCCGTGGCCGACGACAAGGTCTCCATCCTGGCCAGGCAGGCGGTGCTCGGCGCGGACGTCGACAAGTCCGCGGTCAGGTCCGAGCTCGACTCCGCGGGAACCGGCCCGGGCACCGACGAGGACGAGAACAAGGCCGCGGCGGCCTACCTGGCGGCGCAGCTCAGGGCGGCCGGCGAACAGGACCAGAGCTAGCGCTCGCCGCCCGGCTTCCACAGCAGGTCGCCGTCCGGCTCGTTGGCCACCCTGGCCAGGATGAACAGCAGGTCGGAGAGCCGGTTCAGGTACTTGACGGCGAGCAGGTTCATCGTGTCGCCGTGCGCCGCCACCGCCGCCCACGCCGTCCGCTCGGCGCGCCGCACGACCGTCCTGGCGACGTGCAGCAGGGCGCTGCCCGGCGTTCCGCCCGGCAGGACGAAGCTGCGCAGGGTCGGCAGGTTCTCGTTGTAGCTGTCGCAGGCCTGCTCGAGCCTGGTGATGTAGCTCTCGTCGATGCGGAGCGGCGGATAGGCGGGTTCGGGCGTGACCGGGTTGCAGAAGTCGGCACCGACGTCGAAGAGCTCGTTCTGAATCTTGATCAGTAGCGCGGTGACGTCGTCGGGCAGCCCGCCGGTCGTCACGGCCACGCCGACGGCACTGTTCGCCTCGTCGACGTCGGCGTAAGCGGCGAGCCGCGGGTCGGTCTTGGTCGCCCGGCTGAAGTCGCCAAGCGCCGTGGTCCCGTCGTCGCCGGTCTTGGTGTAGATGCGGGAGAGTACGACGGGCGTGTCGGTTCGGTCTTTCGGCATGGGATCCACGGTAACGGCCGGGCTGGCGGTGCCGCCGGGCGGGACGACGCCGCGCCGCGCGGGCTATTCACAAATCGAGCACGATATGGCATCCTTGGACTACATAGAGTAATCATCATGGGTCACCCGGTAGTCTGCGGGTCAGGGCCATCGCAGGCAGCTTCCCGGCGGTCTCGGGGGCCCGCCGGGCGCTGCGCAGGCGGTCCCCATGCGCGCTCTCGGCCGGTCGAGCCGGGAGCGCGTCTGGTTGCTCCGGCGAAAGTCTGGCGCTCGCTATGCGAACTAGTAGGGTTTGTTCGTAAGTACGGATTTTTGGGCCGGGGAGTTGCCGTGTACGACTACGTGATCGCTGGCGCAGGCAGCGCCGGGTGTGTGCTGGCGGCTCGGCTGACGGAGAACCCGGCCGTGAGCGTCCTGCTGCTCGAGGCGGGCCCGCCAGACACCGCCGACGAGATCCACATCCCGGCGGCGCTGAACCTGCTGTTCCAGAGCGGCTACGACTGGGGTTTCCGCACCGTGCCGCAGGACAAGGCGGCCGGCCAGTCGGTCTACTGGCCGCGCGGCCGGGTCATCGGCGGCTCGTCCTCGATCAACGCGATGATCTACATCCGCGGCAACAAGTACGACTACAACACCTGGCGCGACGAGTACGGCTGTGACGGCTGGGGCTACAACGACATACTTCCCTACTTCATCAGGGCGGAACAAAACTCGCGCGGCCCGTCGGCCTACCATGGCGGGTCCGGCCCGCTGTCGGTCACCGACCCGAAGTTCAAGTCGGCCTCCACCGCCGCGTTCGTCGAGTCGGCGGTGAACGCGGGTGCGGTGGCGAACCCCGACTTCAACGGCCAGAGCCAGGACGGGGTCGGCTTCTACCAGGTGACCCAGAAGGACGGCAGGCGCTGGTCGGCGGCCGACGCCTACCTGCATCCGGCCGATGGCCGGCCGAACCTGACCGTGCAGACCGACGCCCTGGCCACGTCGGTCGTGGTCGAGGGCGGCCGCGCGGTCGGGGTCAGGTACCTGCACCGGGGAGCCGAGCACGTCGCGCGGGCCGAGGCAGAGGTCATCCTGTCCGGCGGGGCGGTCAACAGCCCGCAGTTGCTGATGCTGTCCGGCATCGGGCCCGCCGACCATCTGCGCGAGCACGGCATCCGTGTGGTCGCCGACAGTCCGGGCGTGGGCGCCAACCTGTCCGACCACCCGATCGTGTCCGCGATCTGGTCGACGCCGAAGGTCCGCGGCCTGGCCGAGCTGGCCGGCACTAAGAACCTGCTCCGCTGGCAGCTCACCCACTCGGGCCCGTTCACGACCAACGTGGCCCAGTCGGGCGGCTTCGCGCGGACCGACAGCGGCCTGCCCGCCCCCGACATCCAGTGGCACGCGCTGCCGGTGCCGTTCCGCAACGGCGGCCTCGCCGACCCGGCCGACCGCGGCATGTCCGTCCTCGTCACGCTGGTCGACGTGCGCAGTCGCGGCCGGATCATGCTGCGCAGCGCCGACCCGAGGCACAAGCCGCTGATCGACCCTGGCTACCTGGCCGATCCCGCCGACCTGGAGGCGCTGGTCAAGGCGGTGGTGATGGTCAGGGACATCGCCGGAAGGAAGCCGATGCGCAAGATGTGCGCGGCCGAGGAGGCGCCGGGAGCCGGCCTGCGCACGGAAGCCGACATCGGTGACTTCGTGCGGCGCGACGTGACCACCATCTACCACCCGGTCGGCACCTGCTCGATGAGCGGCGACGCCCGGGTGGACGCGAGCAGGCTGGCGGGCGTGGTCGACACCGAGCTGCGGGTCAGGGGCGTGGAGGGACTTCGCGTGGTCGACGCGTCGGTGATGCCGACGGTGCCGCGCGGCAACACCAACGCGCCGACGATCGCGGTCGCCGAGCGGGCGGCGGACATGATCTCCGGACGGGCGCCGCTCGCCGCCGTCGAGCCCGCCGACCTGGTCCTGGCCGCCGCGAGGTAGCCGCGGGGCTAAACCCGCCGGGCTAACGCCGCCGGGCGAGAGAAGGTGCACGCAGCCGTGAACGCGGGCCGACCGGGAGCGCTCGTGCTCGCGATCGCCCTTGCCTGCCTGGTGCTGGCCGGATGCGGGCCGGCGGCGGCGGGCCCGGGCAGCCGGTCGGCTCTGGGCCAGACGGCCGCCGGCGTGACCGGCGAGTACATCCCGGCGACCATAGCGCAGATCGCGGACGGGACCGACTTCCAGCAGACCATCAGCACTCTGCAGCGCGAGCTGTTTGAGGCCTGCATCAAGGGCTACGGTTTCGGGCCCCAGGCCCAGGCGTTCGCCTTCGGCAATCTCAACCTCATGCCGCTGCAGGCGATAGCCGGTTACGCGCTGAACCAGGATGCCTCCGTGGGGCTGGTCGACCTGCGATCGGTTGCGCGCTCGGGGATGCTTGCCCCGGTCTACATCAGGGGAATGCCGCCCGATTACTCGGCCATCTCGTCCGCCGAGCGGCGGGCCGTCCAGGCCGACCAGTGGCACTGCTGGTCGGCGTCCCTGCGGCCGGTCCGCACGCTCGACCGGCTGGGCTCCGCGCTGCAGCGGCAGTGGCGCGCGCAGGAGGTGCGCCTGCTGAACTCCAAGCGGGTCCGCACGGCCACCAAGACCTTCGGAAGCTGCGTGACGCACGCGGGCGCGCCGCGCACCGCCTCGGAGTCGCTCAATCAGTTCATCAACTGGCTGCAGCAGAAAATCAACCGCTTCGAGTTCTCCAGCCGCCCCGGCGGTCCGCAGCCCGCCGCTCAGCCGCGCCGGGAACTGGACGCGCACTGGTCGCAGGTCTTCATCCGTTGCGGGACCCCGCTGGTGTCGCTGCTGCAGCGGTCGCTGCCTGGCCTGCAGCAAATCTTCGTGCAGCAGCACTTCGGGCAGGTGGTCGCGCTGGAGAAGACGGCGGCGCAGACCGTGTCCACGCTTGAGCGCATGACGGAGCAGGAGTACCGCTAACATAATTTCGTACATTTAATAGTTCTAAGAGCAGCCACCGATCTATAAGGTACCTTCGGCGCCGCGCGCCTGATTCGTGTCTAACGTCTTGTGGCTCGTGCCGCGATTGCGATGGTGGCGCTCGTGAGTAACAGCAACCTGGAGTCGTGGCTGCCCGACCAGCCGGCGGCGGACGACGATACCGCCAGCCTGGGCGACATCGAGGTAGCCAGGCCGGCCTGGTGGCGGGGCGGGCGGCTGCCCGGCTCACCGGAGCGGCGCTCGCGCGCGCTGCCGGTGCTGGTGATACTGGCGCTGCTGCTCGGCGTGGGCGCCGGCGTGGTGGCCAGGGGATTCATCTCGCCGGCGCAGGTCGCGGCGAACGCGAAGGCTCCCAAGGCATCCCTGATCACCGCGCGGGTCAAGTACGGCGTCCTGGCCGTGCCGGTCAACTTCCGGGCCAACGTGAGCAACGGGAACCCGGTGCAGGTGGGCCCGCCGAGTGACCTCGGCGGCTCGCTGGCCGTGATCACGTCCGTGGGCGTGGCGCCCGGGCAGCGGGTCGGGCAGGGCCAGTTGCTCGTGACGGTGGCGGAACGGCCGGTGTTCTTGTTCGCCGGCGTGATCCCGGTCTTCCGCGTGATGGTCCCGGGGATCCACGGGGCGGACGTCAAGGAGCTGCAGGCCGGGCTCGCGGCGGCGGGGTTCGGGACCGGCTTTGACGCCTCCGGGGTGTACGGCCCAGGAACCGCGGCCGCGGTGAAGGCTTTGTACAGGGCCAACGGCGTGACGCCGTCCTACGCGGGATCCCCGGGCGCGGTGCGGCAGGCGTCGAACCAGGTCAAGACCGCGCAGCAGGCGCTTGCGACGGCGCAGGCCACGCTGACGGCCGACGAGAACTCGAAGGCGCCGGCGTCCAAGCTGGCGGCCGACCAGGCCGCGGTGACGCAGGCGCAGCAGCAGCTCTCGACGGCCAGGCGGGCGCTCGCGCACGCGAAGAAGACGACGGGTGCCCAGATCCCGATGGGCGAGGTGGTGTTCGTCCCGCACCTGCCGGCGCGGGTGCTCTCGGTGGGCAAACTGGGCGCCTCCGTCGGCTCCAGCTCGGGCTCGGGTGGCGGGCCCGGCCGGAGCTCGGGGAATTCGAGCGCTGCGGTGCAGCTCGGATCGGGCAAGGTGACGCTGAGCGGGTTCGCTCCCGGACCCCAGGCGCGCCTGCTCCGGGCGGGGATGACCGGGACGGCGATCTCGGACGTGTCCGGGTCGCGGTTCGGCGTGCGTATCTCGTCGGTGCGCGGCCCGCGCATCGAACTGGTTCCCAGCGGCCGGGTGCCGGGCAGCGTCGTCGGCCAGAACGTCCAGGTGACCCTGACGGCCTCGCGGGTGCGGAGCTTCATCGTGCCGGTGGCCGCGGTCGGCACAGCCGGCTCCGGCCAGACGTACGTGACGCTCGCCACCGGGGGAGGGCAAACCAGGGCCGTGCCGGTCCGGCTCGGGGTCTCCAGCGGCGGGCTGCAGGCGGTCACGCCGGTCCGGCCGGGCGGGCTGCGGGCCGGCCAGCTCGTCGTCCTGGGCATCGGCGCGGGGAAGCAGCGGGGCTGACGCCGTGGCAGCACAGTGGGAGATGGAGCTCGTCGACGCCGCCGTGACCTATCCAGGGCCGGTGCCGGTGCGGGCGCTGCGGCCGGTGTCGCTGAGCTTCG
>DASPZH010000123.1:0-11692 GCA_035636335.1 Streptosporangiaceae bacterium | reverse complement strand
GTGCCGTTCCTCCGGCCGGCTTGCTGGCGAGCGCCACGATCCGCTGCGATGCGTCCCGGGCGCGCCCTAGCAGGCGGCGCGGTCCGGGGTGCCTGCCTCGATCCAGGCGCAGACCGATCCGATGCCGTCGGCCAGGGCCTTCGTCGCGGTCCAGCCGAGATCCGCGCGCGCCCGGCTGACGGCGAGCGCGCTGCGCCGGAGCTCGCCAGGCCGGGCCGGCGCCAGCGTGTAGTGCACCGCCCGGCCGGTCACCGCGCCGATCACGCGGGCCAGGTCGAGGACGCTGACCTCCGTGCCCGTGCCGATGTTCCACGTCCCCGGCCTGCGCTGGTCCGCGGCGGCGAGGAACGCGCGGACGGTGTCGCCGACGTACACGTAGTCGCGGGTCTGGGTGCCGTCGCCGAATACCGTCGGCTGGCCTCCGGCGAGTACCTGCGAGCAGAAGATCGGCACCACGCCCGCCTCGCCGGTCGGGTCCTGCCGGGGCCCGTACACGTTGGCGAGCCGCAGCACGGAGTGGTCCGTTCCGTGCAGCCGGTTGTACAGGCCGAGGTACTGCTCGGCGCAGTGCTTGGCGATCCCGTACGGCGACTCGGGCAGCGGCAGCACGTCCTCCATCGACGGGATCGGCGCGTCCCGCCCGTACAGCGCGCCGCCGGTGGAGCAGAACAGGACCCGCGCCTGCGCGGTCCTGGCCGCCTCGAGCACGTTGATGGTCCCGAGCACGTTGGTCTCGGCGTCGGCCGCCGGGCGCGCGACCGAGGCCCGCACGTCGATCTGGGCGGCCAGGTGGCAGATCAACTCGGGCCTGACCGAGTCGATCACCTGCCCGAGCAGGTCCGCGTCGGTGGTGCTGAGCTTGTGCAACACCGCCCGCTCGTCCAGCCGGGCGGGCCGGCCGGCCGACAGGTCGTCGATGACGGTGACGTCGTCTCCCCTGGCCACAAACGCGTCCGTCAGGTGCGATCCGATGAAGCCGGCTCCGCCGGTGACGAGTACCCGCATGCCACCGCAGTCTATTGCGGCACCCGTCGCGCGCCGTGCCGACAGGCCGCTCAGAGCACCTGGCCGGGCTCGGCCAGCGACACGGCGCCCCGGTACACCGCGGACGCCTCGGCCAGCGTCACGTCCCTGCTGGTCCACGGCATCAGGTGGGTGAGCACCAGCCGGCCCGCTCCGGCCCTGGCCGCGTGGGCGCCCGCCTCGCGCCCGGTCAGGTGCAGGTCAGCCGGAAGGCCAGGTCGCTCGGTGAACGTCGCCTCGCAGAGCAGCACGTCCGCGCCGGCGGCCAGGCTGACCAGCCGGTCCGTGGCCCCGGTGTCGGCCGAGTAGGTGATCGCCCGCCCGGCGTGCTCCAGCCGGAAGCCGAACGTCTGCACCGGGTGGTTCATCTGGCCGGCCGTCACGGCGATCGGCCCGATGTCGAGCCTGCCCGGCTCGAGCGTGACGAAGTCGAACCGGTCGGAAAGGGACTGCCCGGTGTCAGCGCCCGCCGCCCGGCCCAGCCGGTCCGCGGTCCCCGCCGGACCGTAGACCGGGATCGGGGGCAGCGGGCCGGACGGGTGGAACGTACGGAATACCTGATAGGCGCACATATCCAGGCAGTGGTCGGCGTGCAGGTGGCTGATCAGGACGGCATCGACGCCGGCCGGGTCGGCGAACCTCTGCAGGCCGCCGAACGCGCCGTTACCGAGGTCGATGATCAGCCTGAAGCCGTCGGCTGTCACCAGGTAGCACGACGCCGGGCCGTCCGGGCCAGGGAAACTGCCGGAGCAGCCAACGATGGTCAGGTCCATGGCCGCCAAGGCTACGCCCGGCGAACCGGAATTAGCTGAACCGAACATCTACCCAGAGTGCCCAAAAGACGACATGATCCCTGCATGCGGCGATGACGCCAGGGCGGTGCTCCCGCCAGGCCGGCCGGACTATCGGAGGTTACCCATGGCCGAGCAGGCGACGGACGCACCGCGCGTGCTTCCGCGGGCCCTCACCGAGCCGACCGACCCGGTGACCAAGGGCTGGATCGGCAGCCTCGGCCTGGCCAGCCTCGTGATGTGGATGGCCGCGCTCACGCCGCTCCAGGTGCTCATCCCCGAGCAACTCCAGCACATCGACCCTCAGGGCAAGATCGTCGCCCTCGGGCTGGTCTCCGCGTTCGGAGCCATCGCCTCGCTGCTCGCCACGCCGATCGCGGGCGCCTTCTCCGACCGGACCACGCACGCCTACGGCGTGGCCCACCTGCGCGGCCGGCGGCACCGCTGGACCCTGGTCATGGCCGTGCTGAGCGCGGTCAGCCTCGCGCTGATGGCCCGCCAGACGAGCGTGCTCGGCGTCGGCATCCTGTGGGTGCTGTTCAGCGCCTTCCAGAACGGAGAGTTCGCCAGCCTGAGCGCGGCGGTGCCCGACCACGTCCCGGTGAACCAGCGGGCTACCGTGGCGGGCTGGATCGGCATGCCGCAGGCACTCGGCCTGGTGGCCGGAACCGCCCTGGTGGTCTACGCGTTCAACGGCCTGACCGCCGGGTATCTGGCGCTGGCCATCCCGCTCGTGCTGCTCACGCTGCCGTTCGTGCTGGCCACGCCCGACCACCCGCTCGACCCCGAGCACCGTACGGCGCTGTCGGTGCGCGCGCTGCTCGCCTCCTACTGGCTGAGCCCGCGGCGCCATCCCGACTTCGCCTGGGCCTGGATCACCAGGTTCCTCGCCTCGCTCGCGATCGGGATGGGCACGCTGTACCTGTTGTACTTCCTCAAGGACGCGGTCCACTACCACCGGATCTTCCCCGGCCAGACCGCGTCGCAGGGACTGTTCATCCTGATCGTGATCTACACCGGGTTCGTCGTCGTCACCGCCATCGTCGGCGGCATGATCTCGGACCGGATCGGCAAGCGCAGGATGATCGTCACGATCTCGGGCGCGCTGATGGGCCTGGCCGCGCTGCTGCTCACGTTCGTCGAGACGTGGCCGGCAGCGATGGCGGCCGCCGTCCTGTTCGGGACCGGCTTCGGCGCCTACCTGGCTGTCGACCAGGCGCTCATCACGCAGGTACTGCCGGAGGCGAAGGACCGGGCCAAGGACCTGGGGATCATCAACATCGCCATCGTCGGTCCGGCCGCACTGGCCGGAGCGATCGCGGCGCTGCTGGTCGAGGTGGGCGGCTACCCGGCCCTGTTCGGCGCGACGGCGGTCGTCGCGGCGGTCGGGTCGGTGCTCGTCTGGAAGATCAAGAGCGTCCCGTGACGCGGATAAGCGCCGCCCCCCGGCAGCCGAGTGCCGCCCGGCCCGTGGTCGCTAGCTGACCACGGCGACGCCGCGCAACGGGCCGCGGCCGACCCGCGCGATCTGGCGGCTCTGCGCGACCAGGTTCCCGGCCGAGTCCCAGACCTCGGCCTCCTCGTCGAACCAGCCGCCGCTGACGTGCCGGCACCTGGCCGCGACTCGCAGCGGCCCTGGCGCGGGCACCATGCGCATGTACATGGTCAGCTCGACCGTCGGCGCCCAGCCAGTCGCGCCGAGCCCGAACACCACGGGCGGCAGCCCGTCCACCGCCAGGGCCAGCAGCAGTGCGTCCGGCTCCCGGGTCTCGCGCAGCCCGAAGTAGCCGCGCATCTCAGGCAGCCCGCTCGGCTCGTCGTGCACCCAGCCGATCACCGCGGGATCGAAGAGCATCCGGACCTGCGCGGCGTAACCGGCCGTGCCGTCGGGCGCGACGGTGCCACGCCAAGGCCCGAGTTCTACGCAATCGTCGGGCGCAGGCAGCACAGGAGCCGAGTCTGTCCAGTTCAGATCGCCGCTCCCGGCCACGTCGGAGGCCGGCGCGACGATCGGGACCGTGCCCGTCGTCACCGTCGTCTCCAGCACGGCCTCGCCGTCCTGCACCAGTGTGGCCCGCGCGGTAGCCGCCGTTCGCCCGGTCTTGAGCCAGGTCACGTGGATCTGGGCCGGGGCGAGCTTGGCCACCCGCAGGAAGTGCGCGCTCGTGGCGACCGGGTGCGGCAGCGGCGAGCAGTCCAGCACGGCCCGGAGCACCGTCGCGATCAGCACCCCGCCGTTCACCGCCGGCGGGGCGGCCCCGGCCGGGGCGGCCCCGGCCGGGGCGACCAGCGCGAACCGCTGGTCGGGGTGCGTCTGGTAGACCCCGTCGGCGATCCGGCGCACCGCGGTCGCCTCGTCAAAGATCGTCATCCTCGCAAGCTCCAGGAAACTGATGCGGCCTATGGCACGTAAGCGACGTTTATCACGCCCCGTGCCCGATGTCGGCGGTCAGGCCCACAGCTCGCCCTCGAGCCTGGCCTCGGCCTCGGCCAGCGTTCCGCCGTAAGCGCCGGTCGACAGGTACTTCCAGCCGCCGTCCGCGATCAGCACGACGATGTCGGCACGCTCGCCCGCCGCCTGGGCCCGGGCCGCGAGCGCGAGCCCGGCGTGCAGCACGCACCCGGCCGAGATCCCGGCGAAAATGCCCTCGCGGGAGACCAGCTCGCGGGTCCGGCGCAGCGCGTCCGCCGCTGAAACCGAGAACCTGGAGGTCAGCACCGAGTCGTCGTACAGTTCCGGGACGAACCCCTCGTCCATGTTCCGCAGCCCGTAGACCAGCTCCCCGTACCGCGGCTCGGCGGCCACGACCTGCACGCCGGGCACGCGCCCGCGCAGGTAGCGGCCGGTGCCCATGAGCGTCCCCGTCGTGCCGAGGCCCGCCACGAAATGCGTGACCTCCGGCAGGTCGGCCAGGATCTCCGGCCCGGTGGACTCGTAGTGCGCGCGCGCGTTGGCCTCGTTGCCGTACTGGTACAGCATGACCCAGCCGGGGTTGGCCGCCGCCATCTGCTTGGCGACCCGCACCGCCTCGTTGGACCCGCCGGCGGCCGGCGAGTAGACGATCGACGCGCCGTACATCTGGAGTAGCTGGGTCCGCTCGGCCGAGGTGTTCTCCGGCATCACGCAGACCAGCTTGTAGCCGCGCAGGCGGCAGATCATCGCCAATGAGATGCCGGTGTTACCTGACGTCGGCTCCAGGATCGTGCATCCCGGCCGGAGCAGGCCGTCCTTCTCGGCCGCCAGCACCATCCACAGCGCCGCGCGGTCCTTGACCGAGCCGGTCGGGTTCCTGTCCTCTAGCTTGGCCCACAGCTTCGCGTCGGGGCCGGGCGACAGGTGCGGCAGGCCCACGAGCGGGGTCCCGCCGATCGCGTCGAGCAGGGAGTCATAGCGCATCTGCGTGCCTGCCTTGTCCGGCCGCTGCCGTCGGCCGCCGCGGGAACCGGCTCAGCGCATCCCGCCGGCCACGGCGGGGAGCACGGTCACGGTGTCGCCGTCCTTGACCGGAGCCGACAGCCCGCCGAGGAACCGCACGTCCTCGTCGTTGAGGTAGACGTTGACGAAGCGGCGCAGCCCCGAGTCGTCGACCAGCCGGTCACGCAGCCCGGCGTGCCGCGATTCCAGGTCGGCGATCAGCGCGTCGAGCGTGTCGCCCGAGCCCTCCACCGACTTCGCGCCGGCGGTGAACGTGCGCAGGATCGTCGGGATGCGGACCTCGATGGCCATCGGGAACTCTCCAGGTGTCGCGGGCCAGGGACTGGCGGTTGGCTGGCCGGTCGGGTGTGCGTCGCCCGCCGGCGATCGCGGGCAACTAGACCGTCAAGCGCCGGTCGGCAATCGCCGATGGGACAACTCGCGTCAGGTCTCGATCATTCCGCCTACGTCGTCGACGACCACAACCTGCTCCTCGGTGACCACTTCGTCAACGATCAGGAACGAGCGGACCGGCGTGCGGCCGGGATCCGCGGTCGAGACCAGGAGGTAGTGCGCGGTGGGCTCCATGGCATAGGAAATGTCGGTTCTGGAGGGATAGGCCTCGGTCGCCGTGTGCGAGTGATAGATGACGACGGGCTCCTCGTCCCTGTCGTCCATCTCCCGCCACACCCTGAGCTGCTCCATCGAGTCGAACCGGTAGAACGTGGGCGAGCGCTCCGCGTTGGTCATCGCGACGAACCGCTCTGGCCGGTCGCTTCCGGCCGGGCCGGCGATCACGCCGCAGGCCTCGTCCGGATGATCGGCCCTGGCATGCGCGATCACCCGGTCGATCAGGGCTCTCGAGATGGTCAGCATGGCGGCGATCGTAACCGCTTCTCACGACAGCGCCGCGACCAGGCTCTCCTGGATAAAGGCCAGCCACTGATAAACCTGGATATAGGCGTGACGAGGGTCATCGGGCTTGACGTCCTCGCTGAGCCCGTCGAAGTCGTCGGTGACTCCGAGGCGGACGCCGAGCGCGAGCCGCACGTCGTTGAGCGAGCGGAGCCACGCCTCGGCCTGATCGGCGCTGAGCCTGACCCGCCCGCCGCCGGCCGGCAGCGTCTGCAGCAGAAGCTGCGCCGACTCGACCTTGGCCGAACGCAGCCCGGACTCGGTGAACCGGCGGAAATCCTGCGCCGCCTCGGGATCGTCGCGGTAGCCGTCGGGAAGCAGCCTGGCGAGCACCGGGTCGTCCGGGACCTCGGTCGCGTCGCTGATCCCGACCATCGCGGCCAGCTCGTCGATGCCGGCCGACGGTACGTCGGCCGACGGTATGTCGGCCACGACGAGCTCGACGACCTGGCCGACGAGATCCCTGATGATCGCGGCCTCGGGCTTGGCGAACCGGGCGGTGACCCCGCCCGATGTCGCGCGGAATCCCGCCATCGGCTCCTCCGGCAGTGCTGGGTCCTCCCGGTCAGCCGGCTCGGGCGGCTGGCTGGCCTTGCTCACGTGTCGTGGCTGACCGTAGCCCATAGCCCGTAGCCGTGCAGGGTCTCGGCGTTGCGCTCCATCGATTCGCGCGCCCCCGCGGCCACGACGGCCTTGCCTTTGTGGTGCACGTCGAGCATCAGCCTCTCCGCCTTCGGCTTGGGGTATGCGAACACCCGCTGGAACACGTAGGTCACGTAGTCCATCAGGTTGACCGGGTCGTTCCAGACGATGGTGAGCCAGGGCTTGTCGACGATCGCCTCCTCATCCGTCTCCGCCCTGGTGACCTCTACCGGTGCGATGCTCACGACTTGCCACCTCCCTCCCCCTAGTGTTCCACTGCCCAGCATCGGGCCGTAACCACACTCCGCGCCGCTTTATCCCTCAGACCGGAGTCGCGATCGTCGACATATCTACCAGGCGGGGCATCCGCCGGGCCGCGGCGGGAGCGGCGTCGGGCGGACGAGCCGGCGTCCGTAGGCTTCCTACCGTGACCAGTGATGCCGGCGCTCGGCGACAGGCCAGTGCGAGCCGTTATCCCCAGGCTGGGACGGGCGGGCTCGGCACGGGCCTGCTCACCGATCACTACGAGCTCACGATGGTCTGCGCCGCCCTGGGCAGCGGCGTCGCGCACCGTCGCACCGTGTTCGAGATGTTCGCCAGGCAGCTACCTGGCTACCGGCGGTACGGCGTAGTCGCCGGGACCGGGCGATTCCTCGATGCGCTGGCGAACTTCAGGTTCTCCGACGGCGAGATCGACTACCTGCGCGGCGGCGGGGTCATCGACGAGCAGACGGCGGACTTTCTGGCGTCCTACCGGTTCGGCGGCAGCATCTGGGGCTACGCCGAGGGCGACTGCTACTTTCCCGGCTCGCCGATCCTCGTCGTCGACTCCACCTTCGCCGAGGCGGTGGTGCTGGAGACGCTGGCCCTGTCGGTCTTCAACCATGACTGCGCGGTGGCGTCGGCCGCCTCGCGGATGGTCAGCGCGGCCGGCCGGCGGCCCATCATCGAGATGGGTTCACGGCGCACGCACGAGCTCGCGGCCGTGGCCGCCGCCCGCGCCGCGTACATCGCGGGGTTCGCCTCCACGTCGAACCTGCGCGCCGGGCTCGACTACGGCGTGCCGACCGCCGGCACGAGCGCGCACGCGTTCACGATGGTCCACGACGACGAGCGGCAGGCCTTCGCGGTCCAGCTCAAGGCGCTCGGGCCGGGCACGACGCTGCTCGTCGACACCTACGACGTCACCGAGGCGGTCAAAGCGGCGGTGGAGCTGGCCGGCACCGAACTCGGCGCGGTCAGGATCGACAGCGGCGACGTCGCCGCGGTCGCGACGGCGGTCCGGGCCCAGCTTGACTCGCTCGGCGCGACCAGCACCAGGATCGTCGCCACCGGCGACCTGGACGAGCGCTCCATCGCCCGCCTGGCCTCGGCCCCGATCGACGGCTACGGCGTCGGGACCGCGCTGGTCACCGGCTCGGGACAGCCGACGGCGGCCCTCGTCTACAAGCTCGTCGCCCGGGCCGACGGATCGGGCGAGCTGCGCGCCGTCGCCAAGCACTCGGTCGGCAAGCCGACGATCGGCGGGCGCAAGTGGGCGGTGCGCAGGCTCGACCGGGCCGGCACGGCGACGGCGGAGGTGGTCAGCACCAGCCCGCCAGCCGACGGCCATGACCACCCGGCCGGCCACCGCGCCCTGCTGCGGCCGCTGGTCAGCGACGGCGAGATCGTCGGTGGCGAGCCGCTCGCGGCGGCCAGGGACCGGCACCGGCAGGCACTGGGCGAGCTACCGCGCGAGGCGCTGCGGCTCGCGCCGGGCAAGCCCGTCATCCCGACCCTGATTCCGCCCGCGTCGAGCGGCTAGTGTTGCTGCCATGCTGACGGGCGAGAACCAGCGTTAGCCCTCGCCCTGCGGCAGGGACTCGTAGATCTCCTTGCACTCCGGACAGACCGGGAAGCGCTTGGGGTCGCGGGTCGGCACCCAGACCTTGCCGCACAGGGCCATCATGGGCGTGCCGTTCACCGCGCTGTCCATGATCTTGTCCCTCAGGACGTAGTGCGCGAACCGCTCGTGGTCGCCGTCGCCGGTCGACAGGTCCGGTCTGGTGTCAGAGTCAACCCTGGTACCGCCGGCCGGAAGAACTTCAGTCACGTTTCCTAGCTTACCCACGCTCAGTTCAGCACCGGGTCGTCCGGGTAAGTGGACAGCAGCGCCATCTCGCCGCCCTGCCGCCGCAGCACCGAAGGGTAGAGCCGGTCAGGCTCGTCGGCGAACGCGTCCTCCGGCAGGCCGTCGAGCGCCAGCCAGGCACCGACGTCGATCTCGGCCTCAAGCTGCCCGGCGCCCCATCCCGCGTACCCGGCGAACACCCGCAGCGAGGCGATGCCGTCGGCCAGCAGTTCGGGCGGCGCGCCCAGGTCGACGAGCCCGATCCTGGACATCAGCTTGGAGCCGGCCAGCGACCGCCAGCCGATCGGCTCGTCGTCACCGCGCGGCAGCGCCAGCGCGAGCGCGCTGTCCGGCGACACCGGGCCGCCCTGGAACAGCACGGAAGGGCCGGTCACCAGCTCGGTCCACGGCTCGAGCACCTGCCGGACGGGGATCTGGCTTGGCCGGTTCAGCACCACGCCGAGGGTTCCCTCGTCCGGGTCGTCCTCGACGACCAGGACGATGGTGCGCCGGAAGTTGACGTCG
This sequence comes from Streptosporangiaceae bacterium, assembly GCA_035636335.1. GTDB lineage: Bacteria > Actinomycetota > Actinomycetes > Streptosporangiales > Streptosporangiaceae > Chersky-822. The sequence continues at coordinate 2,271 of DASPZH010000123.1, read as the reverse complement.
CCGAGCATCGGGGTCGCCGCGAGCAACTGTCCGGTGCGGGATTTCTCCTGCATGTATCTATGATGCTCCTCCCCGCGGGCCGGCCTTCCCGCCGGGCCCGGCCCGACCTGGCCGGCCCGACCTGGCCGACGCGATCAGAACAGCAGGCTGGACAGCTTCGCCCGCGCCTTGGCGAGCCGCGGGTCCCGCGGCGGCAGGACCTCGAACAGGTTCAGCAGGTGCAGCCGCACCCGGTTCCTGTCCTCGCCCCCGGCGCGCTGAAAGGCGCCGAGCAGCCGGTCGAAGCTCGCCTCGACCTGCCCGGTGGCCAGGTCAACGTCCGCCGCCTGGATCTGCGCGTCCGCGTCGTCGGGGTGCTCAAGCGCCGCTCGCCGCACCTTGGCCCGGTCGTAGGAGTTCACCCGCCGGATCAGGTCGACCTGGGCCAGCCACGCCTTGGCGACCGGATGCCCCGGCGAGTCGGCCAGCACCTGCCCGAGCGCGGTGGCGGCGGCATCGAGGTCACCCGAGTCCATCGCCTGCTGCGCCGCGTCGAACCTCGGGTCGCCGAGCAACTCGGACGGCCCGGCCGGTCCGCCTGGCGCTCCTGGGCGGCCCGGCCCGGTGCCGCGCTCGCCGCCCGGCAGGCCGCTTCGCGCGGCCGGCGCGCCTGCGGCCTGACCCGGGCCCGCCTGTCGCGCGCCGGCCGCGCCGGGCTGACCGGCGGCCGGCGCCTCGGCGCGGACCCTGGCCGGCATCCCGAGCTGGTCGGCCACCTGGAGGATCTGGCTGATCCACTGACGCACCTGCGCCTCGGGCAGCGCGCCGAGGAAGCCGTCGACGATCTGGCCCCCGATCACGGCGACCACCATCGGGATCGACTGCACCTGCAAGGCAGCGCCAAGCTGCGGGTTGGCGTCGACATCGACCTTGGCGAGCAGCCAGTCGCCCGCGGCCTCGTTGGCCAGCTTCTCGAGCACCGGGCCGAGTTGCTTGCAGGGCTCGCACCACTCGGCCCACAGGTCCACGATCACGGGGGCGGCCTGCGACCTGGCGACCACGTCGGTGTTGAACGTCGCGTCGGTGGCCTCGAAGACGAACGCGGACTCGCCGTCCGTCCCCGTCTCCTCGGCCTGGTCCCGGCGCTTGGCGGCCGCCTGCCTGGCGCCGAGGTCGACAGCGCCCGCCATCGAAAAGTTACGCGGCTGTTGCATGACTCCATCCTGCCGCATCGCGGTCAGCGCTCGGGCACCCAGCGGGCCAAGCCGCGCGCACCGTTCGCGGCCCGGCGCCAGCCGCCGGCCGCGCGCAGGGCCGGGGCGGCGCGCCGATCAGAAGGCGGGCGCCTCGGAGTACTCGCCCCACTCCTCGCGCAGCGTCCCGCAGATCTCGCCGAGCGTGGCCTCGGCCAGCGCCGCGTCGACCATCGGCGGGACCATGTTGGCGCCCGACCTGGCCGCCGCCAGCATCGCGGCCAGCGCATCGTCCACGGCGCGCTGGTCCCGCGCGGCCCGGCGCCCGGCCAGGTCGCGAACCTGCGCCCGTTCCACCTCGTGGCTGACCCGCAGGATCTCCACCGGCTTCTCGACCGTGTCGGTATGGCAGTTCACGCCCACGACCTTCTTCTCGCCCTTCTCGAGCTGGCGCTGGTAGGCGAACGACGCCTCGGCCATCTCGGCCATGAACCAGCCGTCCTCGATCCCGCGCAGGATCCCGCCGGTCATCGTCCCGTCCGGGGACATCGCGCGGATCTTCGCGAAGACCTCCTCGGCCTCGGCCTCCAGCCGGTCGGTCAGCGCCTCCAGGTACCAGGACCCGCCGAGCGGGTCGGCGACGTTGACCACCCCGGTCTCCTCCATGATCACCTGCTGGGTGCGCAGCGCGATCTCGGCCGCCTTCTCGCTGGGCAGCGCGAGCACCTCGTCCAGCGCGTTGGTGTGCAGCGAGTTCGTCCCGCCCAGCACCGCGGCGAGCGCCTCGATCGCGGTACGCACGACGTTGTTGTCCGGCTGCTGCGCGGTCAGCGAGACCCCGGCGGTCTGGGTGTGGAAGCGCAGCCACTGGGCCCGCTCGGACTTCGCGCCGTAGACGTCGCGCATCCAGCGCGCCCATATCCGGCGGGCGGCGCGGAACTTGGCGATTTCCTCGAAAAAGTCGATGTGCGCGTCGAAGAAGAAAGACAGGCCGGGGGCGAACATCTCGATGTCCAGGCCGCGGGAGAGCCCGAGCTCGGCGTAGCCGAACCCGTCCGCGAGCGTGAACGCCAGCTCCTGCGCGGCCGTCGACCCCGCC
>DASPZH010000122.1:0-9492 GCA_035636335.1 Streptosporangiaceae bacterium | reverse complement strand
GCTGGCCGGGCGGGAACGGCTGGCCGGGCGGAAACGGCTGCCCTGGCGCGCTCCGGCCAGGAATGTCGCTGCTCATGTGATCCCCCGATCCATGCCTGTCCCGACGACATCCGCGGCGGTCGCCCCGGGGCCGCCGCACGGCACGTGTGCACGTTCTTACCCTCCGCGCATGCCGCGACACATCGTGCCAGCTCAGGGACCTGCGGGACTTGGGGCCGTCAGGACTCGGTCGCCCGGCGCTGCACGAACTCGAACCCGAACCTGCCCTTCACGCACAGGTGGCCGTTGGTGACGTCGTGGTCGAGCGGCGAGGTCACCTTGACGATCGTGTTGTCCTGCACGTGCAGTTCCAGGTTGCAGCCGACCCCGCAGTAGGGGCAGATCGTCGTGGTCACCGTCTGCCGGGACTCGTCCCACTCGCCCGCCTGGCGCAGGTTGTACTCGCTGGCCGGCATGAGCGCGCCGGTCGGGCAGACCCCGATGCAGTTCCCGCAGTACACGCACGCCGAGTCGGGCAGCGTGACGTCGAACTCGGTTGAGATCCTGGCGTCGAACCCGCGCCCGGCCACCGCGATCGCGAACGTGTTCTGGGCGTCTTCGCCGCACGCCTCCACGCACTTGTAGCACAGGATGCACCGCGAGTAGTCGCGCACGTAGCTGTCGTTGTCGTACTTGACCGGCTGTGCGACGGTGTCGGCCGCGGTGCCGTCGCCGGGGTGGTGCTCGCCGGGACTGGCCGCGTCCCGCTCCCCGGCCTGGTGCGGCGGGGCCGGGTCGCCGTAGCGGCCGGGATCGGCGTCGTACCGCTCCATCCAGCGGCGCACCTCGGGCGCGGCCAGCGACAGGTCGACCGAGGACGCCAGGAACTCCAGCACCATCCGCCTGCTCGTGCGCACCCGGTCGGAGTCGGTGTGCACGGTCATCCCCGCCTCGGCCTTGCGCGAGCAGGCAGGCACCAGCGCCCGGGACCCCTCCACTTCGACCACGCACACCCGGCACACGTTCACCGGCGTGAGGTTCTCCAGGTAGCACAGGGTCGGCGTGTCGATGCCCTGGCCCCGGCACGCGTCGAGCAGCGTGGTCCCCTCGGGGACGCGGACCGTCTGCCCGTCGACGGTCACGTCCACCAGCCGCTGCGGCGCCGCGAGGAATACAGTGCTCATCTTGCGCGCCTCCGGCACGACAGTCACGTCGGCTCCTTCCCGTTGCCGCCGCGGGCCGCGCCGACCAGGCCGAGCCGCACCGCGGAGGTCGCGGCGCTGACCGCGGTCTGGCCGAGGCCGCAGATCGAGGCGTCCCGCGCGACCGCCGCGATGTCGTCGAGCAGGGCGAGTTCACGCTCGGCCGAACCGAGCGGAGCGCCGCGCACCATCCGGCCGAGCAGTTCCTCCTGGCGCACCGTCCCGACCCGGCACGGCACGCACTGCCCGCACGACTCGTCGCGGAAGAACCTGGCGATCCGCTGCAGCAGGTCCGCGATGTCCACGCCGTCGTCGAGCACCAGCACCACGCCGGATCCCAGCGTCGCGCCGATCGCGCGCAGCGCCTCGAACGTGAGCGGCACGTCCAGCGCGTCGCGTCCCACGAACGTGCCGGCCGCGCCGCCGAGCAGCACCGCGCGCAGCGGCCGCGCGCCGCGCACCCCTCCTGCCACGTCGATCACCTGGCGCAACGAAACCCCGAAGTCATGCTCGTACAGGCCGGGTCGCTCGACGCAGCCGGACAGGCAGAACAGCCGGGTGCCGGTCGAACCCTCGGTGCCGATCGCCGCGAACGCCGAACCGCCGATCCTCAGGATCTCGGGCACGCAGAGCAGCGTCTCCACGTTGTTGATCGCCGTCGGCTTGCCGAACAGGCCGGACTGCGCGGGGAACGGCGGCTTGTTCCGCGGCTCGGCGCGCTTGCCCTCGATCGAGTTGAACAGCGCGGTCTCCTCGCCGGCGATGTACGCGCCGGCGCCGCGCCTGATCTCCAGGTCGAACGCGAATCCCGCGCCCATGACGTCGGGACCGAGGAAGCCGCGCGCCCTGGCCTGACCGACGGCGCGGCCCAGCCGCGACTCGGCGAGCGGGTACTCGCCCCTGATGTACAGGTAGCCCTGCTCGGCTCCGCACGCGTATCCCATGATGGTCATGGCTTCAACGAGGGCGTACGGGTCCTCTTCCATCAGGACCCGGTCCTTGAACGTGCCGGGCTCGGATTCGTCGGCGTTGCAGACCACGTAGTGCGGCCGGACCGGGTTCGTGGCCACCGCCTCCCACTTGACCCCGGTCGGGAACGCCGCGCCGCCGCGGCCGAGCAACTTGGCGTCCTTCAGTTCCCTGATCACCCCGGCCGGCCCGGCCGCGACGGCCCGCCTGAGCATCTCGTAGCCGCCGGCCGCGCGGTACGAGTCGAGCGAGCCGGGGTCGACCTGGCCGACCCGGCGCAGCAGCCTGAGCCCGGAACGGTCACCTGCCGTCTGCGGGACCAGCGGGCTGGCGGCCGCGGCGGGCGGCGCCGGTGCCGGTGCCGGCATGATCTGGACGGGCCTGATCTGGTCGACGTCGGCCGGGGCGAGCACGACCCGGGCCGGGTCGCCGCCCGCCTGCTGGATCATCGCGGCCGAGCCGCGGTCGCACTGGCCCAGGCAGGGGCTGCGCTGCCAGGTGACGCCCGAGCCGTTCGAGGTGGGTTCGGTACCCGCCGTGCCGGTATCTGCCGTGCCGGTATCTTCCGGGCCGAACCTGCGCTCCATCTGCGCGCAGATCTGGCCGGCGCCATTGACCCGGCAGGACAGGTCGTCGCAGACGTGCACCACGGTCGACGCCGCGGGCCTGGTGCGGAACATCGCGTAGAACGACGCCACCCCGTACGCCTCGGCGGGCGGGACCGTGAGCCTGGCGCAGACGTGATCGAGCGCGCCCGGGCTGATCCAGCCGGTCCGCTCCTGCACCGCGTGCAGCACGGGCAGCAGCAGGTGCCGCCGTTCCCGGGCGGCGTGACCGCCGAAGGCGGCGTGCCGGTCGGCCGCCGTGCGCTCCCCGCCGTCCCAGCCGCCGTCCGGCGGCCCAAGCACGGACGCGACCGCCGCCCGCTCCTGGTCGGTCGCCTCCTGCGCCGCGTTGAGCCGCAGATCCACTAGGCCCCTACCTTGCTTGTCCCGCGCGCCTCCGGCACGACCGCCGGCCGGCTCTGGCCGCTCTCGGCGGCGGGCTCGCCCACCTTGTCGACCCTGATCGCCGTGGCCTTGAACTCGGCCGTGCCGGACTTGGGATCCCACGCGTCCAGGGTCAGCACGTTGGTCTGCACCTGCTCGGGGAAGTGCAGGGTCATGAACGCCAGCCCGGGCCGCAGCGTCTGGTCCAGGTGCACGGGCGCTTCGAGCGACCCGCGACGCGACGACACCCGGGCGACCTCGCCCTCGGTCAGGCCGAGCCTGGCCGCGTCCTCCGGCGCGAGGTTGAGCGTTTCCGGCCGCCTCAACGGTGTCGTGTACGTCCCGGTTTGCACCCCGGTGTTGAACGAGTCGAGCCGGCGGCCGGTGGTCAGCCGGATGGGGAACTCCTCGGACAGCTTGTCGACCGGGGGGTCCTGCTCGACCGGCGTGAACGGGGCCGGGTTGCCGCGCCTGGCCGGGTCGGTCTCCCACAGCCGCGCGTGCAGGAACAGCTCGCCCGGGTGGTTCTCGTCCGGGCACGGCCACTGGATCCCGCCGAGCTTCTCGAGCCTTTCGTAGCTCATCCCGGCGTGCATGGGCGACAGCGTGCGCAGTTCGTCCCACACCTCCTGCGCGGTCGGGCTGCCCCACTCCCAGCCGAGCCGCCCGGCCAGCTCGCAGATGATCTCGATGTCGTCGCGGGCGCCGGGCGGCGGCTCCAGTGCCTTGCGCACCCGCTGCACCCGGCGCTCGCTCGACGTCACGGTGCCCTCGGCCTCGCACCAGGTGGCGGTGGCTGGCAGCACGACGTCGGCGAGCTCGGCGGTGTCGGTGCGGAACATGTCCTGGACGACGAGGTGTTCCAGGCCGCGGAGCAGTTTGCCGGCCCGGCCGGTGTCAGCCTCGGAGCGCAACGGGTTCTCCCCGATGACGTAGCACGCGGTCAGCTCGCCCGCCTCCATGGCCTCGAACATCTGGGACAGGTGCCAGCCCCGCTCCGGCGGCACTGGTGCGCCGTACGCGGCCTCGAACCTGGCCCTGGCGGCCAGGTCGGTCTCGATGTCCTGGAAGCCGGTCAGCTTGTTGGGGATGGCGCCCATGTCGCCGCCGCCCTGCACGTTGTTCTGGCCGCGCAGCGGAACAAGCCCGGAGCCGTACCGGCCGACGTGCCCGGTCAGCAGGGCCAGGTTGATCAGCGCGAACACGTTGTCCGCCGCGTTGTGGTGCTCGGTGATGCCCAGCGTCCAGCAGATCTGCGCCCGGTCGGCCCGGGCGTAGTCGTGCGCCAGCGCGCGGATCAGGTCGGCGGGAACGCCGCTGTCGCGCTCGGCGCGCTCGAGCGGGTACGCCTGCACCGCCGCCGCGTAGGCGTCGAAGCCGGTCGTGGCGCGGCGGACGAACTCGGTGTTCACCAGGCCCGCGTGGATGATCTCGCGGGCGATCGCGTTCGCGAGCGAGATGTCGGAGCCGACGTGGATGCCGAGCCAGGCGTCCGCCCACTGGGCCGAGGTCGTGCGCCGCGGGTCCACGACGTACATCCGGGCGCCGCGGCGGATCCCCTTCAGGACGTGGTGGAAGAAGATCGGGTGCGCCTCGCGCGCGTTCGAACCCCACAAGATGACGAGGTCGGTGTCCTCCACCTCCCGGTAGGAGCTGGTGCCGCCACCTGCCCCGAAAACTGCCGCCAGACCGACGACGCTAGGAGCGTGTCAAGTTCGGTTGCAGCTATCGACGTTGTTGCTGCCCATCACGACCCTGGCGAACTTCTGGGCCATGTAGTTCATCTCGTTGGTCGCCTTGGAGCAGCTGAACATGCCGAACGACCTCGTCGCGCCCGCGTCCCTGGCGACGGCGAAGCCGGCCGCCGCGCGGTCCAGCGCCTCGTCCCAGGACGCCGGCCGCAGCTTCCCGTTGTCACGGACAAGCGGCTCCGTCAACCGTACGTGCTTGCTCATCGAGCGCACCTTCCTGACAAGTTCGGGCAACGTGCCGAGCTTAACCCCGGTGCCCGGACGGGGTCCACCTGGCCGATATGCCCGCCTTACCGCGCTCACATGAAACTCGCATGCGGCTTGCAGCTTGCGCCGGCCTTGGCGTGGTCCGATTGACCGGTGAGCGAAGAGCGTGGCGATGACCGGGACCTCGAGTGCGAGTTGCTGGTGGTCGATGACGAGCCCTTCCTGCGCGACGCCGTCGCCGCCTCGCTTCGCTTCCTCGGCTTCGAGGTGGCGACGGCCGACACCGGCGCCGACGCGCTCCGGCAGGCCAGGAACCGGCCGTTCGACCTCCTCGTGCTCGACGTGATGCTGCCCGACACCGACGGCTTCGAGGTCGTCCGCCGGCTGCGGCGGGACGGCTGCCACGTCCCGGTGATCTTCCTGACCGCCAGGGACACCCAGGCCGACAAGGTGACAGGGCTCACCCTCGGCGGCGACGACTACATGACCAAGCCGTTCGGGCTCGAGGAACTCGCGGCCAGGATCCGCACCGTGCTCCGCCGCACCCGGCCGGGCGTCGCCGGGCCGGTGCTGACCTTCGCCGACATCGTGCTCGACCAGGACAGCTACGAGGTCCGCAGGGCCGGCCACCCGGTCGACCTAACGCCGACCGAGTTCCGGCTGCTGCGCTACCTCATGGCGAACCCGGGCCGGGTGCTGACCAGGGCGCAGATCCTCGACCACGTCTGGGACTACGACTTCGGCGGGTCGGGCACCGTCGTGGCGACCTACATCGGCTACCTGCGGCGCAAGCTGGCCAGGTTCGGGCCCGAGGTGATCCACACCCAGCGCGCGGTCGGTTACCGGCTGCGCCTGCCCCGCGCGGTTGAGGCAGCGAACGGCGATGCCGCGTAGGCTCCGCCGCGGGCCGCGCAGGCCCGGCCGGCCCCAGCTCCGCACCCAGGTACTCGCCGGCGTTCTGCTGGTCATGCTCGTCGCGCTGACCGCCTTCGACGCCGCGGCGGTGAGCGCGCTGCGGCGGTACCTGCTCAGCCGGACCGATTCCAGCCTGCAGAGCGTCCTGCGGCTGTATCAGCCCTGGCCGCGGCCGCCGGGTCGGCCGGGGCCGACGACCGCGCGGCCGCCGCCCGCGCTGCGCGCCGCCCCGCCGGGGCTGCGGAACCCCGGTCAGGCGCGCAGCGCGACGGTCGTCGGACCGCGGGTCAAGCTGCGGCCGTCCATCCTGGACCAGTACTACCTGGTCTTCTTGTCCAGGGACCGGCCGCCGAAGACCTTCATCGAGGGCAACCCGGAGTTGGTTCCGCGTCGCCTCGGCAGTTTCACCAGGTCGGTTGCCCGGCGCAGCCCGCGGACCGTGGTCAGCGTCCGAGGCAACGTGCAGCTTCGGCTCCAGGCCGTGCCCAGGGCCGACGGCACCCTGGTCGCCAGCACCAGCATCGCCGAGGTCAACAGGACGGTGGGCAGGCTCGAGCTGATCCTCGTCATCGGGTCGGCGGTGGCCGGACTGGTCGTCGCCGCGGGCGTCATCGTCCTGCTGCGCCGCGGCCTGCGCCCGATCGAGACGATGGCCGCCCAGGCCGACCGGATCACCGCGGGCGACCTCACCGACCGGGTCAGCCCGCACGACCCGCGGACCGAGGTCGGCAGGCTCGGCACGGCGCTGAACGGCATGCTCGCGCGGATCGAGGCGTCGGTCGTCGAGCAGGCGAGGAGCCAGGAGCGGACCAGGCGCTTTTTCGCCGACGCCAGCCACGAGCTGCGCACACCGCTGGCCTCCCTGCGCGCCAACGCCGAGCTCTACCAGCAGGGCGCCCTGCGCCGCCGGCCTGAGGTAGACGAGGCGATGCGGCGGATCACGCTGGAGGCCACGCGGATGAGCAAGCTGGTCGACGACATGCTCCGGCTGGCCAGGCTCGACCAGCACCCCGGCCAGGACAACGAGGCCGTCGACCTGAGCGCGCTGGTCACCGGCTGCGCGGAGCGGGCCAGGCTGGCCGGCGAGCAGCGGACCTGGCTGACCGACATCGCCCCCGGCCTGGCGACCGCGGGCGACGAGGAACTGCTCCGCCGTGCCGTCGACAACCTGCTCGCCAACGTCAGCGCCCACACCCCCGCCGACACGGTCGCGACGGTCAGCGCCGCCGGTCATGGCGACAGGGTCACCATCGAGGTCAGCGACAACGGGCCCGGCGTCCCCGCGGACCGGCTGCCCAGCATCTTCGACCGGTTCTACCGGGCCACGCCGGCCAGGGCCCACTGCCCGGGGTCCGGCCTCGGCCTGGCCATCGTCGCCGCCGTCGCCGCCACCCATCACGGCACGGCCATGGCGGAGCTCAACGACCCGCACGGGCTGCGCGTCACGCTCGCGCTGCCCGCCTCGAGCTCGGCCGGCCAATGCCCTCGTCAGGTTCCCGCGCCGTGGCTGACAGCGCAGACTGTGCGTCATGAACTTCGGCAATCAGATCGTCACGATCGCGGCGGTGGTGATCGGCGCGCTGACCACCTACCTGGTGACCGCGCTCGGTGACCGCGCCAGGGAACGACGCGAGATGGGCCGCCAGTGGGTCGACAGGAAGCTGGCGAACTACGCGAGCTACACGAACGACGTCAAGAACCTGGTCACTGTCGCCCGCCAGCTCGCCGCCCTCAACAGCCTGCACGACGCGGCGCCCGGAATCGCGGAGGACCGGGCACAGTCGATGCTCGACGAGGCCGAGGTACGCCGGTCCGCCTCCTACGAGAACGTCAAGCTGCTCGCGGACGCGAGCACGCTGCGCGCCACCAGGGCGCTGAACGATGCGGTTCACCGGCTCGAGTGGATCGCCGCCGGCCGGTTCGAGCAGGCCGGTGCCGACGACTGGAGCCAGAGCTGGCAGCTCTACCAGGAGGCGGCCGACGAGTTCCGCCGCAGCGTCAGGCGGGAACTCGGGGTTCCCGGCGAGTTGCTGCCGCACGGCGCGTGGGTGCGCCCGTCCCTGCCCGCGCCCGCCGATCCCGGCGCATAATCAGGCATCATCTCCGTGGGCGGGGTAAGTATGGAAGGCCATGAGGGGCCGCGACGTGACAGCCCAAGGCCCGAGCGACGTCGCGCGAGCGCTGACGGCGGACGGCGCGGCGCGCCGCGACCGGGTCGGCTTCAGTCATGCCGCGCTGCTGTACCGCGGCGGCGACGGTGACGTCGCCCAGGCCGCTGCCGTCGCGCGCCGTGCCATGTACGCGGGCGCTCCGCTGCACGTCGCCGTCCCCGGCCGGACCATGCGCCTGCTTCACGAAGCCTTGCCGACCCTGTTCCGCCTGGCGCTGACGAGCGCCATCCTGGCCGATATGGCCGAACTCGGCCGTAACCCGGCGCGGATCATCGCGGAAGGCCAGTCGTTCGCCGACGCGCATCCGCGCGAGCAGGTCTACTGCCTGTGGGAGCCCGCGTGGCCCGGGCGCTCGGCCGCCGAACTGCTCGAAGTGGCCACGCACGAGGCGCTCTGCAACGTGGCGTTCCGCGGCCGCGCGATGACGGTCGTATGCCTGTACGACACGACGCGGCTGCCCGCCGAGGTGATCGGCGACGCGGAGCGGACCCATCCCGTGGTCATCTCCTCCGGGCCGCGGCGTGACAGCCCCGCCTACCTCGGCCCGGGCCGGCTGCCGCCAGCATGCGACGATCCGCTGCCGCCGCCGGCGCGGGACACGGTCTCCGTGACCTTCGACGGCCAGCTCGGACAGGTGCGCGAGTTCGCCGCGAACCAGGCGTGCGCGGCCGGCCTGGACTCCGGCCGCGCCCGCGACCTGGTCCTGGCGGTCAGCGAGATCGCGGCCAACGCGCTCGGCCACGCCGCCGGCGGCGGCGTGGTCCGCTCCTGGTACACAGGAGAAGAACTGGTCTGCCAGATCGAGGATCGCGGCCATATCGCCGACCCGCTGGCCGGACGGCGGCGCCGGCCCGCCGATGCCCGCGGCGGCCACGGCCTGTGGCTTGTCAACCGGGTGTGCGACCTTGTCGAGCGGCGGACCAGCGCGGCGGGAACGATCACCAGGCTGCACATGCGGCGCGGCGCCGGGCCACGCGGCGCCTGAGCGCGCGGACCCCGAGTCCATCAGGCAGCTCGAGGACTACCACGCGGGTGTTCGACACCAAGGTGCCAACCGAGTTGTGCGAGTACATGACCCATGCACGCGTCGGTGCGGTGGTGCTTCCGCTGGGCGGTGACACCGAAGGACTCAATCCGCGAGGCCTGAAGGTGCTGGGGCTGCTTCCGGCGAAGCCAGGCGGCTCCTAGCCAGCTGAACATACTCGGGGTTGATTTCGCAGGCCCAATAGCGTCGGCCGTTACGGGCGGCGCTCACGCACTCGGTTCCACTGCCGGCGAATGGCACGACCACCAGGTCACCTTCGTTGCT
>DASPZH010000121.1:0-11692 GCA_035636335.1 Streptosporangiaceae bacterium | reverse complement strand
GCTGCACGCGGCCGGCTGGCCGGTGCCGAGCAGGCTCGGCGGCAACATGATCCTTTCCGGGGTGACCAGGACGGTGACGCGGTCCGGCCCGGTGCTCGATGCCCGTTATTCGGATGGCTTGTCGGTGGTGTCGGTCTTCATGCAGCGCGGCGAGCTGCCGCGGTCGCTGCCCGGCTGGCATCAGGCCGACGTTGACGGCACGCGCGTCCTAGCCACGCAAGTCGGCGACCTGGACGAGCAGGGCCTGGCCTGGTCGGCGCACGGTGTCGTGTACACCGTCATCGCCGACGCGCCGCCGTCCGCGGTCGCCATGATCGTCGTTCAGCTTCCGCACGACCAGCACACCGGGTTCTGGTCGCGGGTATTTCGGGGCCTGAAGCGGATCGGCTCCTGGTTTGATCCCTTCGGCTGACCCGATCGCTGCCGCCGGCGGTTAGTCTGGTTTGAGCGAACCTCGTCAGAGGTCACGACAGCGGGAGCGCGAGGCAGCTTGTTCGACCTGTCCTTCATCAAGATCTTGGTCCTCGCCGTGCTCGGCCTGGTGATCTTCGGACCTGACCAGCTTCCTAAGATGGCTGCGCAGGCCGGGCGCGCGCTGCGGGACCTGCGGCGGCTGGCCGACTCGGCTAGGGCCGACCTCACCGAGAGCCTCGGACCAGAGTTCGGTGACTTCGACTTCAACGACCTCAACCCCAAGTCCTTCGTCCGCAAGCACCTGCTCGACCCGCTGGACGAGGCGAACGGCGAGGGGTCGGGATCCGGCGCGGAGGTGCCCTATGGCGAGCTGCCCGAGCCGGACCTGGCGTCCGCCACGCTGATCGCCGGCGAGATCCCGCCGTACGACTCAGAGGCCACCTGACCAGACCGGAGCCGGGCCGGGCTCACGCCGGCCGGGTAAGGCCGGCTCAGGCCGACGTCAGACCGGGGTCAGGCCAAGCTGGCGTCCCGCCAGGGTGCGTGACCTGCCGCTGATGGCCTGGGCGATCTTGGTCAGCTCGGCCGCGGCGGGTGTCAGCGGGTCGCTGAGTACCAGCGGAACGCCCTCGTCCGCGGCCTCGCGCAGCCGCATGTCGATCGGGATCTCGCCGAGCAGCGGCACGTCGGAGCCGGTCAGGCGGCTGAGCGCCTGTGCGACGGCGTGGCCGCCGCCCTTGCCGAACACCTCGGTCCGCTCGCCGCAGTGCGGGCACGACAGGAACGCCATGTTCTCGATCACTCCGACCACCCGCTGGTGCAACTGCGTGGCCAGCGAGCCGGCCCGCTCGGCAACCTCGGACGCGGCGAGCTGCGGGGTCGTGACCACGATCAGCTCCGCGCCGGGAATCAGATGCCCCGCCGAGATCGCCACGTCCCCGGTGCCGGGGGGCAGGTCGAGCAGCAGCACGTCAAGGTCGCCCCAGTAGACATCGGCGAGGAACTGCTGGAGCAGCCGGTGCAGGATCGGCCCGCGTAGCGGCAGCGGCTCGTTGCCCTTCTTCAGCATGCCGCTGGAGATCGCCTTCACCCCGTGCGCGACGGGCGGCATGATCATCTGCTCGACCTGGGTGGGTCGGCCGGTCACGCCGAGCATCCTGGGCACCGAGTGCCCGTAGATGTCGGCGTCGAGCAGTCCCACCTTCTGCCCGGAGGCGGCCAGGGCGGCGGCCAGGTTCACCGTGACCGACGACTTCCCGACGCCGCCCTTGCCGCTGGCGACGGCGTAGACCTTGGTCAGCGAGGCGGGGCTGGCGAACGGGATCTCCCGCTCCGCCTTGCCCCCGCGCAGCGTTCCCTGCAGCTCGCGGCGCTGCTCGTCGCTCATCACGTCGAGCTCAACCCGGACCGCGGTGACACCCGCCAGCCTGTCGACGGCGCCCTTCACCTCGCGGGTTATGGTGTCCCGCATCGGGCAGCCGGAGACCGTCAGCCACACGTCGACCCTGACCGTGCCGTCGGCGCCGACCTCGACGTTCTTGACCATCCCGAGTTCGGTGATCGGCCGCCTGATCTCCGGGTCCAGCACGCCGGCCAGCGCCTGCGTGACCTGCTCGACGGTGGGGGAGCCGAGCCCGGAGCCGGACTGAGCGGAAGTAGTGGTGGACATGCGTTCATGCTAGAAGCACCCGCGCACCACGTCGAACGCCCGTCAGGCATCATCGACACATGACCGGCGCCGATCGTCCGCGGGGGGGTCCGGGGGCACGTCCCCCAGGGCCAGCACCGCGACGAAGCTGCCTGACCGTGCCGGGCAGCAGCGAGAGATTCCTGGCCAAGGCCGCCGGCCTGGCGGCCGACGAGCTGATCTTCGACCTGGAGGACGCGGTCGCCCCGGCGGCCAAGCAGCAGGCCAGGTCGCTCGTCGCCGCCGCGCTCGCCGGAAGATCCGGTCAGGCCCCGGGCGGGCCCGTGCTCGCGGTCAGGATCAACGGGGCGATGACGGAATGGGCGTTCCGTGACGTGATCGAGGTGGCCGAGCGGCGGGGAGCGCGCCTCGACGCGATCGTGCTGCCCAAGGTTTCAGAACCCGGCCACGTCACGTGGCTGGACCTGCTGCTCGGCCAGGTCGAGCGGGCGGCGGGGCTGCCGCCGGGCGGCATCGCGATCGAGGCGCAGATCGAGGACGCGGCCGGGCTGGCCGCGGCCGACCAGATCGCGGCGGCCTCGCCGCGGCTGGCCGCGCTGATCTTCGGCCCGGCCGACTTCATGGCAAGCCTGGGCATGCGGTCGCTGCGGATAGGCGCCCAGCCCGAGGGCTACGCCGGCGGCGACGCGTTCCACTACGCGCTGATGAAGATCCTCGTGGCGGCGCGGGCCGCCGGCCTCCAGGCGATCGACGGGCCGTACGCCGCGATCGGCGAGGTCGACGGGCTGAAGGAGGCGTCGGCCAGCGCGGCGGCGCTCGGCTACGACGGCAAGTGGGTCGTGCACCCGGGTCAGATAGAGGCGGTGAACGCGGCGTTCTCACCCAGTCAGGAGGACTACGACCGGGCGGAACGCATCATCGAGGTCTACGAGCACGCCACGTCGGTCCGGCTCCGCGGTGCCGTGATGCTCGACGACGAGATGATCGACGAGGCGTCGAGGAAGCTCGCCCTCGTCGTGGCGTCCCGCGGCCGGGCCGCGGGTCTGGTCAGGAGCCACTGTTCCCCATGATCGCGACTGGATTGACGGCCCATAGGCCGGTCAATCCACCACGATCGTGGAAAAGGCCGGGGTGTTTAGTGGTCACTCGGGCGGAGCATCGTATGTAGTAACTCAAATTCAGGCGCGGCGATCGACCGGGAGAACGCGGGCATGGTGCAGACCGACCTGACCTGCCCCCGGTGCGGTGAGCCCGTAGCCGCCCCGAGCGTCTGGTCGAGTAGCTGGCGGTGCGCCAAGCACGGCGACGTCCACCCGCTGCGGCAGGTCCGCAGCCTGTCCCCCGAGGGCCTGGCCGGACTCGTGCGCAACGCCGTCGTTCCCGTCATGCTGCCCTGGCCGCTGCCCGCCGGCTGGCTGCTGACCGGCTTCGCCGCCGCCGGGGACGAGCGCAGCGGCACCAGAGCCTGCGTGGTCGCGCTCTCGGGCCCCAACCCGGTCGGCGGGCCCGGCGAGATGCTGCTGATCAGCGAGGAACTCGGGGTCGGCCTCGGCGCGTACTGCGCAGGCCGGGACGGTTTCGACCCGGGGGCCGGCTTTCCTGACTGCTCGCCGCACGCCCAGGTCGAGTTCGGCAAGCACGAGTTCCCGCTCTGGCACGTCGACGCGGCAGGCCGGGCCGCGTTCGCGGGCGAGGTGATGGGAACCTGGCTGTGGATACTGCTCTGGCCGGACACGGCGGGCACGCTGCTGGTCGAGCCGATGCGCCTGCTCGACCTGCGTGATCCCGGCCATGAACTGGACCTGCCGTTCGGTGCCCGCTCCCCCCAGCTTCCCGGCGAGACCGGCTAAAGTCGGCTGGTGCGTGCCGATCTGCACAGCCACAGCTCGGCGTCGGACGGCACCAGGCCGCCCGCCGAGGTGATCGCGCGCGCCGCTGGCGCCGGGCTCGACGCGATCGCGCTGACCGACCACGACACGGTCGCCGGCATCGCCGAGGCCGCGGCCGCGCTGCCGCCCGGGCTGGCCCTGATCTCCGGCATGGAGCTGTCCTGCCGGCGCGACGGCCACAGCGTGCACCTGCTCGGATACCTGTTCGACCCCGAGCACGAGGAGCTCGCCGCGCAGTGCCGCGCGATCAGGCAGAGCCGGGTCGAGCGGGCCAAGGCGATGGTCGGCCGGCTCGCCGACCTCGGCACCGGCGTGACCTGGGAGCAGGTGGCCGCGATCGCCGCCGGCGGCGTGGTCGGCCGCCCGCACATCGCGCGGGCGATGATCGAGGCCGGCGTGGTCGGCTCGTTTGACGAGGCGTTCACGCCGCAGTGGATCGGCCCCGGCGGGCGCGCTCACGTGCGCCGGTACGCGCTCGATCCGGCCGCCGCGATCGCGCTGCTGCACTCGGCGGGCGGGGTCGCGGTGCTCGCCCACCCGCTCGCCGTCACCCGCGGCTGGATCGCGGGTGAGGAGCTCATCGCCGAGCTCGCGCTGGCCGGGCTCGACGGCGTCGAGGTCGCGCACCCCGATCACGATATGGCGCAACGAAACCAGCTCACGACTGTCGCACGCAGGCTCGGCCTGGCCAAGACGGGCGGAAGCGACGACCACGGGCAGCTCACCGGCGACCGGATCGGCTGCGAGACGACCGGTCCAGAAGACCTCGGCAGGCTGCTCGAGCGGGCGAGCGGAGCAGCGGTGATCAGCAGGTGACCCCGCTGGTGTCCGACGTCAAGTTCTTCTGGGAAGTGTTCGTCACGCTGCTGGTGATCACCGATCCGCCCGGCGTGGTGCCCGTCTTCCTCGGGATGACCGCCGCGCGGCCCCCGACCGAGCGCAACCGCCTCGCCTGGCAGGCCGCGCTGGTCGCGTTCGGGGTGATCGTGGCGTTCGCGGTCTTCGGCCAGTCCGTCCTGGCCTACCTCGGGGTCGAACTGCCGTCGTTGCAGGCCGCCGGCGGCCTGTTGCTGCTGCTCGTGGCGCTCGAACTGCTGACCGGCCGGTCGGCCGACCCGGTTGAGCTCGAGCGAGTCAGGGCCAACGTCGCGTTCGTGCCGCTCGGCACCCCGCTGCTGGCCGGGCCGGGCGCGATCGTCGCGACGATGCTTTTTGTTCAGCGCATCGGCTCGGTTGGCGGCGCCGCCGCCTTCGGTGCCGCTATTGTCGCTGTCGTCGCCACGCTCTGGCTGGCCCTGCGGTTCTCCGGGGCCATCTTGAAGCTGCTGGGGGAGAGCGGCGTCGAACTGCTCACCAGGATCGCCGGGCTGCTGCTGTCCGCGATCGCGGTGCAGCTTATCGTCGACGCGGTCCGGACCCTGATCCGGATCGGTCTCAGTTAGCCGGGTAGCGGCGCGGCCGTCGGGTATGTGCTCGGCGCGCTAGCAGTCTGACGGGAAGGCAGGACGGGATGCAGGCGAGGATCGACCGGGTGGCCGGGCCAGTCAATACCTGGGTCATCGGCGACGACGACGAGGTGATCGTCATCGATCCCGGTGAGTCGGCCGAGGCGGTCATGAACGTCGTCGGCCAGCGCGAGGTGCTGGCCGTGATCTGCACGCACGGGCACATCAGGCACGTCGCGGCGGCCAAGGACGTGGCGAGCCGCGACGAGGCGCCGGTCGCCTTGCACGGCGCCGACCGGCTGGCCTGGCGGGAAGCAAACCCGGGCACCGAGCCCGACATCCAGATTGAGCAGGGCGGCATCTTCGAGATCGCCGACGTCACGCTCGAGGTGATCCACGCGCCGGGGCACAGCCCGGGTTCGGTCGTCCTGTACTGCGAGGAACTCGGCGCGCTGTTCGCCGGCGACGTCGTCAGCGGCGGCGGGCCGGTTCCGCACGACGGCAGCTTCGACGACTTTCCCAGCCAGCTCAGCTCGATCGGCGCGCACGTCCTGACCCTGGACGGCGACACCAGGATCCTGGCCGGGCACGGCGAGGAGTTCACCGTTGCCCTTGCCGAGCGGCGGTTCGACTCGTGGGTGTCGGCTGGCCCGGAAGGACTGATCGACGAGCCCGCGGACTAGGTCGGCCTGCCCGCGCGATCGCGCCGTGCGAGCCGTTTCGCTAAAAGTGCGACAGGATGTAACGGTGCAGCAGCTTGGCTTCGAGGGCATGCCGCGTCGGCTCTATCCGTGCACTCCGAGCCGGCTGCGGGCCTGGCTGGACTGCCCGCGCAGGTACCGGATGACCTACCTGGACCGGCCGGCCCCGCCCAAGGGGCCGCCATGGGCGCACAACAGTCTCGGCGCCAGCGTGCACAACGCGCTCGCGGGCTGGTGGCGGCTGCGGCGCGAGGAGCGCACGCCCGAGACGGCCGGCGCGCTGCTGGAGCGCGGCTGGCTGTCGGACGGGTTCGCGGACGACGCCCAGTCGGCGCGGTACCGGCGCCGGTCCCGTGGCATGGTCGAGAGCTACGTGGCCGGGCTCGACCCGGCGTGCGAGCCGGCCGGAGTCGAGCGAACCGTGGGTATGAAGACGGACCTCATCACGGTGTCCGGTCGGATCGACCGGCTGGACGACCGGACACCGGGTGCCGGGGGCAACGGTGCGGCGGCGGCGTGCGGGCCGCGGCCCGGTCCTGACCAGCGCGAGCTAGTCGTCGTCGACTATAAGACCGGCCGGTATCCGCTCACCGTCGACGACGCGCGGTCGTCGCTGGCGCTGGCGCTCTACGCGCTCGCGGCCGGCCGGGTGCTACGCCGGCCGTGCCGGACGGTCGAACTGCATCACCTGCCGACCGGGAAGGTGCTGCACTGGGAGCACACCCCCGAGTCGCTCGATCGTCAGTTGCGCCGGGCCGAGGATATCGCGGGCGAGTGCTCGGCGGCCGATGGGCAGTTCAGGGCCAGTTCTGGGGCCGGGACGCAGGCCGGCCGCGGGGACGAGGTCTTCCCGCCGACTCCCGGCAACTGGTGCGGTTGGTGCGACTTCCGCGCGCAGTGCCCGCAGGGGCAGGCGGTCTCGGCGCAGCGGCGGCCCTGGGACGGCCTGGCCGCCGACGACGACGAGGTTGAGGTGACCCGAGTGCCCGACTCTCCTGAGCCTTGATTCTCTCGACGATTGAGCCTTGATTATCTCGACGATGCTCGGCCTGCGCTCCTGCCGTTCGGGTGCCGTTCGGGTGCCGTTCGGGGTCCGTCGCCGACGTGCTTGCATGCGGCCCGGCCAGCTAGCCGGCCCGCGCCCGTCGTGGTCTGCGGCCTGACTCGGCCTGGTTCCAGAACGCGGTGAGCATCGCCGCGGTCGTCTCCGGTGCCTCGACGGCCGGTGAGTGCGCCGCGCCGGGAATGCAGACGCGCTCGGCGCCCAGCCGCTTGGCCATCACGTCCTGGACGTCGGGCGGCCAGGCGTCGTCGTTCTCGCCGTAGCTGACCAGCTTCGGCAGGCGCCTGAGCGCTGCCAGGTCGTCCGTGCGGTCGGGGCAGTTCAGCAGGTGCCTGGCCATCTCGGCGAGCCCGAGCGGACAGCTCAGCAGCGCGCGATCGGTGAGGAAGTCGATGATCTCCGGTGGCGTCCCCTCGGCCTCTGCCTGCGGTCTTAGCTGGCCGTTCCAGACCTGGCTGATCATGGGCTTGAGCCGGTCGATGTCTGAGCCGGCTGGCTCGAGGAAGTCGAGCAAGTCGCGCAGGGTCTGCGCCCTGGCTCCGCTGATCGTGCCGGGCCCGGATCCGAGCAGTGTCAGGGACAGGAACGCGGCCGGCGTGGCCAGGCTCGCCTGACGGGCGATCAGGCCTCCGAACGAGTGGCCGAGCAGGTGTACCTGCCCGGCATCGGTGGCGATGGCCGCGGCCACCGCGATGAGATCGTCGGCTAGCTGGCCGGGTTCGTAGCCGGCCTTGCTCGCGGCCGACGCTGACTGGTACTGGCCGCGCATGTCGATCGCGAACACCGACCGCCCCGCGGCGGCCAGCGACTCCAGTATGGCCAGGAAGTCTTCTTTGCTGCCGGTATAGCCGGGGACGAGCAGGGCCGGCTGTCGTTCGCTGATCCCGCTGGCTGGCCGTGCCGCCAGCGCCGCGAACGAGCCGCGCGAGGTATCGATGACCAGCGGCCTGACCAGTTGGGACAGCCGCAGCGATCGTGGAGTGCTCACGGGTTGGCAGCCTACTCAGACTGACTGGTCCGGGCCGGACCTGTCGATAACCGAGGGTCGTTCTTCGCGTTGAAGGCTAAGTTGGCCTCGATCTCGCGCTGCTCGGCTCGGCTCGCCGGGCGAGTCGAGCCCTGCGAGCCTTCGCCGCCGTGCACCGCGACCGGCCGGCTGCCGCGACCGCCGCGACCGCGGCCGGACCGTCGCCTCTTGCGCGGCTGACCATCGGCTGGCTGGCCAGCGGCCTGCGCGTGGCCCGGAGTTCCCGGAGTTCCCGGAGCTCCTGGAGCCTGGCCGTGGTCGGCGTTCCTGGCGTGGTCAGCGATGGCCGGAGCGTGGTCGGCCGGGTGGGCGTGGTCAGCGGCGAGGGCGCGAGATGCGTCGGCTGCCGTTCCCACTGGTGCGCCGCTCCTGGTCCTCCGTCTGGCCCTGGTCTTGGCCTTCGCGCCGCGCTGACCCCCCTTGTCGGGTGGTGAGCCGGCCGCGCCCCGGCGGCCAGATGCTCGCTCGTCGCGCGAGCCCCGGCCCCTGGCTTCCGGCTGGCGCGACCGGGTCCGGCCGGTCTCGCCGATGTCTTCGAGGTCTTCGGCCTCAAGCCCGGCGCGACCGCGCTTGGCCCGCGGCAGCGAGCCCTTGGCGGTGGTCGGAATGCCGAGCGCGCTGAACAGGTGCGCGGAGGTCGAGTAGGTCTCGAGCGGCTCCGGGTGGCCGAGGTGAAGCGCGTCGTTGATCAGCTTCCAGCGCGTCATGTCCTGCCAGTCGACGAACGTCACGGCGACGCCGGTGCGGCCTGCCCGGCCGGTCCTGCCGGTGCGGTGCAGGTAGGCCTTGTCGTCCTCCGGGCACTCGTTGTTCACGACGTGGGTCACGTCGTCGACATCGAGTCCGCGGGCGGCGACATCGGTCGCCACGAGAACGTCGATCTTGCCGTTGCGGAACGCGCGCAGCGCGCGCTCGCGCTGGCTTTGGCCGAGGTCGCCGTGGACCGCGGCGGCCGCGAAGCCTCGCTCGGCGAGTTGCGATGTGACCAGGTCGCAGGCGCGGCGAGTCCGGCAGAAGACGATGGTCAGGCCCCTGCCCTCGGCCTGGAGCACGCGGGCAAGCACCTCGATCTTGTCCAGGTGATGAGCGCGGAACACGTGCTGGTCGGTGGTGGGCACATGGGTCGGCTCGTCGTGGTGCTCGGCCCTGATGTGGGTCGGCCGGTGCAGATGGCGCCTGGCCAGCGTCACGATCTCCGACGGCATGGTGGCCGAGAACAGCATGGTCTGGCGGTGATCGGGAGTGAGCCGCAGGATGGCTTCGACGTCGGGCAGGAAGCCGAGATCGAGCATCCTGTCCGCCTCGTCGAGCACCAGCACGTCCACGCCCGACAGGTGCAGCTTGCCCTGCCTGGCCAGGTCCAGAAGCCGTCCCGGGGTGCCGACGACGACGTCGCCGGTGGCCAGCGCCTCGATCTGCGGCTCGTACGCGCGCCCGCCGTAGAGCGTGACCACGTTGACGTCGCTGCGGGCGCCCGCTGTTCGCAGGTCCTCCGCGACCTGGATGGCCAGTTCCCTGGTCGGCACCACAACCAGCGCCCGAGGTGTCGCCGACTTGCCGCGGGGCGTGTCGAGCAGGTGCTGGAGGATCGGGATCCCGAACGCGAGCGTCTTGCCCGTGCCCGTTCGCGCCTGACCGATAACGTCATGCTGGTCGAGTGCGATCGGCAACGTTAGCGCCTGGATCGGGAAGGTCCTGGTGATCCCGGCGGCGGCGAGCGCCGCGCAGATGGGCTCGGCGATGCCGAACTGGTCGAACGGGATGTCGTCGACATCGACTGCCGCAGTCGTGATGACCTCGTCGGGAAGGTCGGCCGGGATCTCGTCGGGAAGGTCGGCCAGGATCTCGTCGGGAAGGTCGGCCGGACGGCCGGTCGCCTCGACGGAGCCGTCGGTGGTCAGCGTGACCGCCGCGA
Source organism: Streptosporangiaceae bacterium (assembly GCA_035636335.1). Classification (GTDB taxonomy): domain Bacteria; phylum Actinomycetota; class Actinomycetes; order Streptosporangiales; family Streptosporangiaceae; genus Chersky-822. Next base: position 1,590 of record DASPZH010000121.1, on the reverse strand, counting down.
GCGGGCCTGCACTTGCCAGGTCTGTGACTGCCAGGCTTGTGGCTGCCAGGTCTGTGGCTGCCAGGTCTGTGGCTGCCAGGTCTGTGCTGGCTAGGTCCGGGTTTGCTAGGTCCGGGCTGGCTAGGTCCGGGTTTGCTAGCTCTGGGCTAGCTAGGTCTGTAGTTAGGTCTTGCGTAGTCAGGGCTTTCGCCTCCATCGGTGGCCCGCGGCCGACCTGGCGCACAGCGCGCCTAGTCCGGCAGCCGCGGGACGGCAGTTGACTCATCCGGAGGGCGGCGTGAATCGCTCACCCGCATCGAGCCAGCGAAATCTCTCTGACCGAACAGTCGCCAGGATGAGCCAGGCGCAGCGACGGAACGCGATTAGTCTCTCGTACCGCGCTGTGTAATTCAACGCGCCCCGGGCTGGTCCCATTCCAAGATGACGTCGCTGATCAGTGTAGCAACGTCGGCCGACAGCCGATCATGGGCCAAGGCGCCCGTGTCGCGCCCGAACCAGATGCGCCGTGGTTGGCGTCGGCGTTGTTACGCTGCCGGTTGTGAGCGAGCATGAGCACCCGGCCGACCGCCTGGCCGAGCCTGATCCGCAGGTCGGCGACGCGCAGAAACCAGACCTGGCCGCCGCCAGGGGCGAGCCGGGATCAGATCCGGCGACCAACGGCGTTATCGAGTTGCTCGGTGTGCTGGCATACGCGTCACTGGTTGCGTTCTTCCGGCTGGCCGATGACGCCTCGCTGGCAGCCTCCCTGCCGGACAAGGCGGACCTGGCCGGCATGGCGGTCGCGCAGTTCGGTCACTTCGAGCTGCTCAGAGCGCGCATCTGCGAGCTCGGGGCCGACCCTGAGCAGGCGATGCGGCCGTTCGTCGAGCCGATCGACGCGTTCCACGAAAGGACAGCGCCGTCCACCTGGCTGGAGGGACTGGTGAAGGCCTACGTGGGCGACGGTATCGCGGCCGACTTCTACCGGGTGATCGCGCAGTTGCTCGATCTGCCGACGAGGTCGCTGGTGGAGACCGTACTCGCGGACTCCGGGCACGCGCAGTTCGCGATCTCCCGGGTGCGCGAGGCGATCGCCGCGGATCCGGCGGTGGGGGGACGGCTGGCGCTGTGGGCCAGGCGTCTCGTCGGCGAGGCGCTCAGCCAGGCGCAGCGCGTGGCGGCGGAACGAGAGTCCCTGGCGAGACTTCTCGCCGGCGGCTCGGCGGCGCAGCTCGGCGAGATCGGCAGGATGTTCGCAGCACTGACCGACGCGCACGCACAGCGGATGGCGGCACTGGGTCTGGCGGAGTTAGACCGGCCCCCGGCTGCCTGACCGCCGGGCCCTGGCAGGTCCGGCGCCGCGGCTCAGGACCCGAAGCCCATGCGGCGCGGCTCGGACTGATCGAGTTCCACGTACGCGATCTTGTCACCGGGCACGAGGACCGTGCCGCCTCGCTTGTCGGTAACGGCGAAGATCTTGTTCTCGGCGAGCGCGGCCGCGAGAGTCTTCTGGATGTCCTCCGCCGAGGCCGCGGTCTCGACCACGAGCTCACGAGGGGCCATCTGTATGCCGATCTTGACTTCCACGCGATCCTCCGCTTGAGAACGCTA
>DASPZH010000120.1:0-1982 GCA_035636335.1 Streptosporangiaceae bacterium | reverse complement strand
CAGCATGTCGGCCGCCCTGCGGTGCGCTTCCGCGGCCGGAACCCCGAGGTTGGTGCGCAGCGCCTCGGTCATGAAGTCGCCGATCCGGCGGACCGGATTCACGTGCGCGCGGGGATCTTGGAAGATCATCGCGACCTGGTTGCGGTAGCCGCGCAGCGCGGCGCCGCCCAGCGACATCACGTCGGCGCCGCCGTAGCTGATCTGACCGCTGACCTCCGCGCCGTCCGGCAACAGCCGGTCGATCGCCCGTGCCGTCATCGACTTGCCAGAACCTGACTCCCCGACGAGTCCCACCGCCTCGCCGGGCCGGATGCTGATGCTGACATCGCGGAGGACGGCCCGTTGCGCCCCTTCTACGCCGAGCCTGACGGTCAGGCCCTCGACCTCGAGAAGCGCAGTGTTCCCCGCTTGCCTCCGGGGTGCCTTGAGCCAATGCGTCTCGCTCATCGGCGCGCCTGCGCCTGCTCGAACAGCCGCTCGCCGAGCACGTTGAACGCGATCACGACCGCGACGATGCACGCGCCAGCGGCGAGCGCCGCCAGCGGGTAGCCCTGCGGGATGCCGACCTGGTTCTCCGAGATCATCACGCCCCAGTTCGCGGCCGGCGGCTGCACGCCGAGGCCGAGGAAGGAGACCGCGGCGAGGTCGACCATCGCGTAGCCGAACAGGATGGTGGCCTGCGCGACGATCAGCGGCATGATGTTCGGCACGATGTGCCGCAGGCAGATCGCGGTCGCCGACGCGCCCTGCACCTCGAGCGCGGCCACGTACGGCTGGCTGCGTTCCTTCAGCGCCGCGCCGCGCAGCACCCGCGCGACGTACGGCATGTACGCGATCGCCAGCGAGGTCGCCGCAGCAGGCAGCCCGGCCCCGAAGACGGCGGCCGCCAGCACGGCCAGCAAGATGCCGGGGAACGCGAACAGGATGTCGAGGCCGGAGGAGATCACGGCGTCTACCAGGCCGCGCCGCCAGGCCGCGATCACCGCGAGCAGCGTGCCCGCGATCAGCGCGCCCACCACCACGGCCAGCGGCCCGAGCATCGAGGACTGCGCGCCGGCCAGCAGCCGGGACAGCACGTCCCTGCCCTCGTAGTCGAACCCGAGCAGGTGCCCGCCGGTCGGCCCGACGAAGGCGAGCGCCAGGTTCGGCAGCGTCGGGCTGAACGGGGCGATCAGCGAGCCGATCACGGCGATCACCGTGGCGATCGCGATCACGGCGGCCGACGCGATCCCGGCCGCCCCGGTGCCGCGCAGCAGGCCAGCCGCCCGGCCGCCGCGCGGCGCCCGGACGGTCACCAGCGGGATGGCTGTACTCATCTGCGCGCCTCCGGCACGGTGCTCATCGGCGCGCCTCCGGCACGACGCTCATCTGCGCGCCTCCGTCGTGACTGTCATACGGCCCGGCTCCCCAACGCCACCCGCGGGTCGAGCGCGGCGTAGGCCAGGTCCACCGCCATGTTGATCACGACGAAGGCGGAGACCAGGACCAGCGAGATGCCCTGGACCACCGCCAAGTCCTTGTCCTGGGCCGATGCCACGAGGTAGGCGCCGAGACCGTTGAGGCTGAACGCCGTCTCGACGACCGCGGCCACGGCGATCAGCGAGGCGATCGTGATGCCGGAGATCGTCGTGATCGGGATCGCCGCGTTGCGCAGGATGTGCCGCCTGACCAGCTGGCGACCCGGGATGCCGCGGCTGACCGCGGTCTGCACGTGCTCGCGGTCGGCCTCCTCTCGGATCGCCGACCTGGTGACCCTGGCCACGATGGCGAGCGAGGACAGCGCGAGCGCGAGCGCGGGCAACGTGAGATGCCGCACGTTGCTGACCAGGTCGGTGCCGTTACCCAGCGCCGGGAACCAGCCCAGCTTCACGGCGAACAGCGCGATCAGCGCGATCGCCGCGACGAACGAGGGAATGGCGGCCGAGATCGCGCTCGTGACGAGCACGGAGGTGTCGAGCAACCCGGGCTTGAGCCCGGCCAGG
>DASPZH010000119.1:0-10603 GCA_035636335.1 Streptosporangiaceae bacterium | reverse complement strand
GCAACCTTCATGTCCGCCGAGGGCGTGGACGCGCCGGACAGCCTCATCCGGCTGATCGTGGAGCGGCAGACGGTGATCGGCGCGACGGTCGGCCAGGAGCCGGGTCACGCGGGCCCGCCTCCCGCAATCGTCAGCCGTCAGCCGGCGATGCTCGCCGCCAGGCGCCGCCTGGTCCAGGCGGGAGCCTTCGTGGTCGCGGGCAGCGACGCGGGCGCGTCGGCGGCCAAGCCGCACGACGTGCTGCGGTTCGCTCCCGAACAGCTCGTCGCGGCCGGCCTGGACCCGGCGGCCGCCCTGCGCGTGATGACCTCCGACGCGGCCAGGGCATGCGGCCTGGAACACGGCAAGGGGCGGATCGCGCCCGGCTTCGACGCCGACATCCTCGTTCTCGACGGCAACCCGGTGCAGGACATGAGCGCCGTGCGCAGAGTGCTGGCGGTCTACGCCCGCGGCGTGCGGGTGTAGCCGCCGGCCGGTGCCCGCTCGGGCTCGGTGAGCGCGATCCTGATCGCGCGGAAGAGCCGCGGCGTGTCCCTGAGCACCGCCAGCCGCGGGTCGGGCACCGCCAGGAACGCCTCGACCGCCCGCTCGAAGTACGGCACCAGCCTGACGTCGGTGCTGACCACCGCCAGCGCGCGCCGGTCACCGCCGAGCACCAGGGCGTCGAGGCGGTAAGGGGCGAATACCGCCACGGCGGTGTCGGCGGCGCTGGCCAGCGCGTGGCGCGCCTGGTTCTCCCTGCGCCGGGCGAACCGCCGCTGTGACTGGCCGCCCGCGGCGCTGCGGCCCTGCACCAGCCGGCTGCCGACCTTCGAGGCCGCCAGCGACGGCCCGGTTCCCGTGAACACCCCGGCGGCGTAGCCACCGCGCCTGACCAGCAGCACGCCGACCGTCCGGTCGGCGCACGCGTGCTCGGCGATCCGCCGCGCCAGGTCGGCCGGCCCCGTGTCGTCGGTTGGCACCGCGTCGGCGCATTCCAGCGGCGGGAACGGCACCTGGCACCGCGCGAGCGCACCGTCCGCGGCACCGAAGCCGACCGTCTCGCGGCCCGGCTCCGCGGTCAGCCCGCCGCCGTGGCGCTCGGCGAACGAGCTAACCCACCCGGCGAACCGCGGCGGCGCCACCTCGACCCTGCGGGTCACCGCGCCGGCCCGCGGGGCCCGCGGCCGGGCTGGCTCAGACGTTGAAGCCGAGCGCGCGGAGCTGCTCGCGGCCGTCCTCGGTGATCTTCTCCGGTCCCCACGGCGGCAGCCAGACCCAGTTGATGCGGAAGTCGCTGACCAGCCCGTCGAGCGCGGCCTGGGTCTGATCCTCGATGACATCGGTCAGCGGGCAGGCCGCGCTGGTCAGCGTCATGTCGACGGTGGCGACCCGGTCCGCGTCGATCGTGACGCCGTACACCAGGCCGAGGTCTACCACGTTGATCCCGAGTTCCGGGTCGACCACGTCCCTGAGCGCCTCGAGCAAGTCCTCGATCTCCGGGCTGGTGCCCGGCGCGCCGAGCTCGGCTTCATGTGCTTGCGTCATCCTTGCTCCCTACTGCTTGGGCGGTCGCGTCCTTCCATGCCATCCAGCCAAGGAGCGCGCACTTGATCCGCGCCGGGTACTTGGCCACCCCGGCGAACACCACGGCGTCGCCAAGCACCTCATCGTCGGGCTCGGCCGTGTCGCGGGAACGCATCAGTTCGAGGAATTCCGCACTGATCTCCATCGCCTCGCTGACCGGCTTGCCGATCAGCAGGTCGGTCAGCACCGAGACGCTCGCCTGGCTAATCGAGCAGCCGAGCGCGTCGTAGGACACGTCGGCCACGGCAGGCTCGCCGCCGGCGTCCTTGAGGCTGACCCGCAGCGTGATCTCGTCTCCGCAGGTCGGGTTCACGTGATGGACCTCGGCGTCGAACGGCTCCCGCAGGCCCTTGTGGTGCGGGTGCCGGTAGTGGTCCAGGATGATGTCCTGGTACAACGACTCGATCTGCATCACGCTACCCCGAAGAACTTCTGCGCCGTCCTTATTCCGTCGGCGAGCGCGTCGACCTCGTCGGGGGTGTTGTACAGGTAGAAGGTGGCCCGGGTCGAGGCCTGCACGCCGAGCGCGCGGTGCAGCGGCCACGCACAGTGGTGGCCGGTGCGCACCGCGATGCCAAGCTCGTCGAGCACCTGGCCGACATCGTGCGGATGCACCTGGTCCACCTCGAACGAGACCGCGCCGCCGCGGTCCTGCGTGGTCAGCGGGCCGAGTATCCGCACCCCGCCGATCACGGTGAGCGCCTCGATCGCGCGGGCGGTGAGCATCGTCTCGTGCGCGGCGATGCTCTCCATGCCGACCGCGTCCAGGTAGTCGCACGCCGCGGCCAGGCCGACAGCCTGGGCGACACCGGGCACGCCCGGCTCGAAGCGCTGCGGCGGCGGCAGGAAGGTAGAGCCCTCCATCCGGACAACCTCGATCATCGAGCCGCCGGTGATGAACGGCGGCATCGCTTCGAGCAGTGCCCGGCGCCCCCACAGCACGCCCACGCCGGTGGGTCCCAGCATCTTGTGCCCGGAGAAGAACAGGAAGTCCGCCCCGGTCTCGGCCACGTTCACCGGGTGATGCGGCACGGACTGCGCGGCGTCGAGCACCACGATCGCGCCGGCCGCGTGAGCCGCCGCGGCGATCTGCGCGACCGGCGGCATCGCTCCCGTCACGTTCGACTGGTGCGTGACGGCCACGATCCTGGTCCGCTCGCTGATCAGCGTGCCGATGCCGGAAAGGTCCACCCGGCCCTCTGGGGTGACGGGGAACCAGCGCAGCGTGGCGCCGGTGCGCTGGCACAACTGCTGCCACGGGACCAGGTTGGCGTGGTGCTCGAGCTCGGTGATCAGCACCTCGTCGCCCTCGCGCAGCACCAGGGACTCCGCCCGCGTCCCGGCGGCCGGCCCGCCGGACGGCCCGCCGGTGGCCGCGTTGCTGATCGAGTACGCGACCAGGTTGGCGGCCTCGGTCGCGTTCTTGGTGAAGACGATCTCGCCGGCGTCGGCGCCGATGAATGCGGCGACCCGCTCCCTGGCGCCTTCCAGCGCGTCCGTCGCCTCCTCGCCGAGCAGGTGCGCGCCGCGGTGCGCGGCCGCGTTGCTCGTGACGTTGTACGCCCGCTCGGCGTCGAGCACCGCAACGGGCTTCTGCGCCGTGGCGCCGGAGTCCAGGTAGATCAGCGGGTTGCCGCCGCGCGCCGTCCGCCCCAGGATCGGGAAGTCGGCGCGGATCGCCGTGACGTCCAGGGTCATGCCTGAGCACCTACCGGCGCGAACCGCTCGTAGCCGCTCGCCTCGAGCTCGTCGGCCAGCTCGGGACCGCCCTCGGCGACGATCTTGCCGCCGAAGAACACGTGCACGAAGTCCGGCCTGACATAGCGCAGGATCCTGGTGTAGTGCGTGATCAGCAGCACCCCGTGGTCCGGCACCTCGCGGTAGGCGTTCACGCCGGCCGACACGACCCTGAGCGCGTCGATGTCGAGGCCGGAGTCCGTCTCGTCGAGGATCGCGATCTTCGGGTTGAGCAGCCGAAGCTGGAGTATCTCGTGCCGCTTCTTCTCGCCGCCGGAAAAGCCCTCGTTCAGATTGCGCTGCGCGAACGACGGGTCGATGGACAGGTCCTTCATCGCCGCGTTCATCTCCTTGATGAACTCGCGAAGCCGCGGGGCCTCGCCGCGGACCGCGGTCACGGCGGTGCGCAGGAAGTTCGAGACCGTCACGCCGGGGACCTCGACCGGGTACTGCATGGCCAGGAAGAGTCCCGCCCTGGCCCGGGCGTCGACCTTCATCGCGAGCACGTCCTCGCCGTCCAGGGTGACGGTTCCGCTGGTCACGTGGTACTTCGGATGGCCCGCGATCGAGTAGGCCAGGGTGGACTTGCCCGAGCCGTTCGGGCCCATGAGCGCGTGGGTCTGCCCGGCCGCGACGGTCAGGTCGACGCCGCGCAGGATCTCCTGGCTCTCGCCGGGCTGGGCGGTGACGCTGACGTGCAGGTCGCGGATCTCAAGGGTGGACATCTCTCTCCTATTCGGGAACGGCCACGTAGACGTCGCCGCCATCTATTCGCACCTGGTAGGTGGCCAGTGGTTTGGTCGCGGGCGGGCCCGTCGGCTTGCCGGAGCGAACGTCGAAGCAGGAACCGTGCAGCCAGCACTCGACCGTGTGGTCGTAGACCTCTCCGTCGACCAGCGAGACCTCTTCGTGCGTGCAGAACTCGTCGAGCGCGTAGACCTCGCCCTCGCTCCTGACCAGCACCAGCGGCGTGCCGTTCAGTTCCACGCCGAAGGTGCCCGGCTCGGGAACCTCACTCAGCGCGCAGGCCCGGACGAACTCGCCCATCAGACCCCCTTCTCAAGCTCCGTCTCGATGGCGGCGGTAATACGCTCGCGCAGCTCGGGCACCTCAATCTCGGCGATGAGCTGGCCGAAGAAGCCCCTGATCACCAGCCGCCGCGCCTCGTTGAAGCCGATGCCCCGCGCCATCAGGTAGAACAGGTGCTCGTCCTCCAGGCGGCCGCTGGTGCTCGCGTGCCCGGCCCTGGTCACTTCGCCGGTCAGGATCTCCAGGTTCGGCACCGAGTCGACCCTCGTGCCGTCGGTCAGCACCAGGTTCCTGTTGCTCTCGTAGCTGTCCGTCCCGACAGCCTCCGGCCTGATGATCACGTCCCCGATCCACACCGCATGCGCCCCGTCGCCCTGCAGCGCCCCCTTGTAGGTCACCCGGCTCCGGCACTGCGGCTCGCCATGGTCGACAAGCAGCCGATGCTCCAGATGCTGCCCCGCATCAGCGAAGTACAGCCCGCGCAGCTCCGCGTTCCCCCCGGGCCCGGCATACCGCACCGACGGCGCGATCCGCGCGACTCCCCCGCCCAGCGACACCGCCGTATGCGCGATCGACGCGTCCTTCCCCACCTGCGCATGATGATGCGACAGATGCACCGAGGACGGATCCCAGTCCTGCACGCTCACGACACTGAGCGAGGCGCCCTCCCCCACCACGAACTCGACATTGTCCGCGTACGTGACCGACCCCGAGTAGTCCAGCACCACCACGGCCGATGAGTTCGCTCGCAGTTCGACCAGCAGGTGCCCGGCAGCAGCCACGGTCGGGTCATCGCCGCGAACGGAGACCACGACGGGCCGCGACGTCGTGAAGCCTGAAGGTACAGTCACGACGGTAGCGTCGGTGAACGCGGACCAGGCCCTGGCACTGACCCGGTCCGAGGGCACGAGGGCGGTGCCGAGCCGAGGATCGCCGTGTTGCGCAAGCACAACGGCGATCTCGCGTTCGGCACTGACCTCGACGTTCACCTTCCCGTCGAGCGGCGCATCCGAGTGCAGCCCCCGCAGCCGCCTAAGCGGTGTGAACCGCCATTCCTCCTCGCGCCCGGTCGGTACGGGAAAGTCATCAGGATCGAACGACTCCCGCGCGTGCAGCTTGGAGACGGGGCCGGCGGTCTCGACGGCCCCGGAGAGCGAGCTCATCAGCCGACCGCCCCTTCCATCTGCAGCTCGATCAGCCGGTTCAGCTCGAGCGCGTACTCCATCGGCAGCTCGCGCGCGATCGGCTCGACGAAGCCGCGGACGATCGTCGCCATCGCCTCGTCCTCGGTCATGCCGCGGCTCATCAGGTAGAAGAGCTGGTCATCGGAGATCTTGGAGACCGTCGCCTCGTGCCCCATCTCCACGTCGTCCTCGCGGACGTCGACGTAGGGGTAGGTGTCGGAGCGGCTGATCGCGTCGACGAGCAGCGCGTCGCACTTGACCGTGGACTTGGAGTGCTCGGCGCCGTCGGTGACCTGGACCAGGCCGCGGTAGGAGGTGCGGCCGCCGGCCCGCGCGACGGACTTGGAGATGATCGTCGAGGAGGTGTTCGGTGCCATGTGCACCATCTTGGCCCCGGCGTCCTGGTGCTGGCCCTGCCCGGCGAAGGCGACCGACAGCGTCTCGCCGCGCGCGTGCTCGCCCATCAGGTACACCGCCGGGTACTTCATCGTGACCTTCGAGCCGATGTTTCCGTCGACCCACTCCATGCTCGCGCCCGCGTGCGCCACGGCTCGCTTGGTGACCAGGTTGTAGACGTTGTTCGACCAGTTCTGAATGGTCGTGTAGCGGCAGTACCCGTCCTTCTTGACGATGATCTCCACGACCGCGGAGTGCAGCGAGTCCGAGGAGTAGATCGGCGCGGTGCAGCCCTCCACGTAGTGCACGCTGGCGCCCTCGTCGACGATGATCAGGGTCCGCTCGAACTGGCCCATGTTCTCGGTGTTGATCCGGAAGTAGGCCTGCAGCGGGATGTCCACCCGCACGCCCTTCGGCACGTAGATGAACGACCCGCCGGACCAGACCGCCGTGTTCAGCGCGGCGAACTTGTTGTCCCCGACCGGGATCACGGTCGCGAAGTACTCCCTGAACAACTCCGGGTGGTCCCTGAGCGCGGTGTCGGTGTCGAGGAAGAGAACGCCCTTCTCCTCCAGATCTTCGCGAATCTTATGATAAACGACTTCCGACTCATATTGCGCGGCCACGCCGGCGATCAGGCGCTGCTTCTCGGCCTCGGGGATGCCGAGCTTGTCGTAGGTGTTCTTGATGTCGGCCGGCAGGTCGTCCCAGCTCGCGGCCTGCTTCTCGGTCGAGCGCACGAAGTACTTGATGTTCTCGAAGTCGATGCCGGACAGGTCAGAACCCCAGGTCGGCATCGGCTTGCGGCGGAACAGCTTGAGGCCCTTGAGCCGCAGGTCGAGCATCCAGCCTGGCTCGTCCTTCTTCGCCGAGATGTCGCGGACGACGTCCTCGGACAGGCCGCGGCGCGCGATCGCGCCCGCGGCGTCGGAGTCGGCCCAGCCGAACTTGTACCGGTCAAGACCTTCGAGTTCTGGGCGGACGGTAGTGGTCATGCGGACAGGCCTCCGACCTCGGTTGCGGTGCCGTCGGCGACGATGTCGCCGGCGGCAGTGGTGCTGGTGGCAGTGGTGCTGGTGGTCCGGTTACTGCGCGCGGCGATGGTGCCGTCTCGCAGCGATGGAGCGGTGACGTGGGTGGTGCAGACGCCGTCGCCGTGCGCGATCGTGGCCAGGCGCTGCACCGGCGTTCCGAGCAGGCGCCCGAACGCCTCTGTCTCTGCCTCGCAGAGCTGCGGGTACTCGGCGGCAACGTGCGCTACCGGGCAGTGGTGCTGGCAGAGCTGCTCGCCGGCGGCCGGCCGGGGCCCGGCGGTCGCCGCCGCCGCGTAGCCGTCGGCCGAGAGCGCCTGGGCCAGCGCCCTGACCCTATCGGCCAGCGGCGCGGCCTGGACGACCGGCCGGTACCTGCGCTCGAGGTCGGCCACCTGGCGGCGGGCGAAGTCCGTCACCGCGGCAGGCCCGGCTCGCTCGGCCAGGAAGCGGAGCGCGCTGGTGGCCAGGTCGTCGTAGGCATGCTCGAACGCGCTCCGCCCGGCGTCGGTGATGGCGAACAGCCTGGCCGGCCTGCCGCGTCCGCGGTTGCCGTAGACCCTGGCCATCCTGGTCTCGATCATCCCCTCGTCCAGCAGATGATCGAGGTGGCGGCGGACCGCCGCGGGCGTCAGCCCGAGCGTACTGCCGAGCGCGGCCGCGGTCACCGGGCCGTTCTCCAGGATCAGCCTGGCCACCCGGGCGCGGGTACTCTCCTCCGCGCGCACCGGGTCCCTCGCGGCGGCGTGCGCCGCACCTGACTGTCCCATGTTTTTCACAACATCATTGTGCCGTAAATCGTTCCCCGGCCGCAAACGGCCCCCCGGCTTCCGGGCCGCTGTCCGGATCGCCCCCAATTGGCGGGCCAGGCCTACCCGCGATCGAGCCGTGCGCTTACTGTCGGATCAGGACATCTCTGCGGGGCCGGCGGAGACCATCGCCGATGCCGCGCAGAACCGAACGGGAGTCGCGATGACCGCCAGCCAGACCGCCCGGCGGATGTGGACACTGTATGAGCCCGTGCATGCCGTGACGTATTTCGCGGCCGAGGCCAGGGCGGCGTTCGATGCCGCCGGGATCCGCGGGTTCTGGCGCGGCTACTTCGCCGGCCGGTCCGCGCCGCTCGGCCGGGTGAGCGCGGCTCCGGTCACCGCCTCGTTCTACACCTTCGCCCCGGCCATGGTGGCCCGGGCGCTGCCCGCCGTCTGGGACATGGTCACGCCAGATGACGCACTGCGGGCCCGCCAGGCCGGCGCGGTAGCGGCGCTGAACCGGGTGCTGGCCGGACTCGAGGACGCGCTGCCGGTCGCCGCGGACATGCTGGCGGCGGCCGCGGCGGGCGTGGACTGTTCCGGCCGGGTGCTGGCCGGCGCCAACGCGGCGCTGCCGGTGCCTGACGAACCGGCCGCGCGGCTCTGGCACGCCGCGACCGTGCTGCGCGAGCACCGCGGCGACGGTCATTTCGCCGCCTTGCTGGCCGCCGATGTCGACGGCTGCGAGTCGAACGTGCTCAGGGCCGGAATGGACCTGCCGCGGGAGATAATCCAGCCGATCCGCGGCTGGACGGACGGGCAGTGGACCGGCGCGGCCGAGCGCCTGGCAGGCCGCGGCCTGCTCGGCGACGACGGCAAAGCGACCGCCGACGGCGTCGCGCTGCGGTCCTGCGTCGAACGGGCCACGGACACCGCTGCCGCGCGGCCGTGGCTCGACCTGGAGTTCGCCGTCGACCTGGCCGAGCTGCTGCGGCCCATCGCGCTGGCCTGCGCGGCCGAGTTCCCTGACCTGAACCCCATCGGCGTGCCAAGTCCCGACGGAGGCCAGGGGTGAGCGGGCACCGGATCGGCGAGCATACCCGGCTTGAACAGGCTCCCCCGGGCCTGGCCGACCTGGTCAGCCTGGCCGACCCGGCAGTGATCGCCGATCCCTACCCGCTGCTGGCCAGGTTCCGCGAGGCGTCGCCGTTCACCGAGCTCGACGGCGCGCTCGTGGTATCCGGCCGGTACGAGGACTGCTCGGCCATCCTGCGCGACCCGCGCGCGAGCAGCGAGCGGGAGCGGTCTCGGCTGGTTCCGCCCGAGCTGCGCGAGCGCGAGCGGACCAGGTCGTTCCTCTCGCTCGACCCGCCCGACCACACCAGGCTCAGGCGCCTGGTGGCCAAGGCGTTCACGCCGCGCGTGGTTGCCGCGCTCGCGCCGAGGATCGGCCAGATCACGCACGACCTGCTGTCGGCGGCGGCCGACGACGGCGAGCTCGAGCTGGTCAGCCAGCTTGCCTACCCGCTGCCGGTGCGGATCATCTCCGAGCTGCTCGGCGTGCCTGCCGAGGACCACTCCAGGTTCACTGAGTGGTCAGCGAAGCTCGCGCACTCGGTCCAGCCGAGCTTCGGCGCGCTCGACCCCGCCGAGCACGCGGCCGCCGAGCAGGCGGCGCTGGAATTCGGCGAGTACTTCACCGAGCTGATCGCGGTGCGGCGATCGACCCCCGCCGACGACCTGCTGACGAAGCTGATCAGGGCTGAGGACGCCGGAGACCGGCTGAGCGTCGAGGAGCTGATCGCGACCTGCGTGCTGCTGCTCGTGGCCGGGCACGAGACGACGGTGGGGCTGATCTCCAACGCGATGCTGGCACTGCTGCGAAACCCCGGCCAGTTCGCCGCGCTGGCCGCCGATCCTTCGCTCGCCGCCAGCTCGGTCGAGGAGACGCTGCGGTACGACCCGCCGGTCCAGATGACCGGGCGGGTGGCCAGGGCGGGCATCACGATCGAGGACACGGCGCCCGCCGACGGCGCTGTGCTGCTGCTCTTGCTGGCGGCGACCGGCCGTGATCCCGCGGTCTTCGCCGATCCAGACGTGTTCGACATCAGGCGCGGCGCCCGGGAGCACCTGGCCTTCGCGGCGGGTCCGCACTTCTGCCTCGGCGCGCCGCTGGCGCGGCTCGAGGCGACGATCGCGCTGCGCGCGCTCGCCGTCCGGGTGGCCAGCCCGAGCCTGGACGAGTCGACGCTGGTCTACCGGCCGAACTTCAACCTCAGGGGGCCGCAGCGGATGGTCATCAGATTCGGCGAGATGCGGCCGGACGGCAACGTCTGAACGTCGCCGGCGGTTCAGTGAATCCGCCGATTGCACCCAAAGCGTTACCGCTTAATCCTTACGACCCTGCGTCCAATAGAGGTATAACAGCCGTAAGGAGGTGCCAGATGCTACCTATTCCGGTAAAATCGGATAAGTCCAACGGCACGAGGGGGCAGTCCGGACGTCGGCTTGCCGGCCGTACCAGGGTTGTCGCGGGCGCGGCGGCCGTCACCGCGCTGGCACTCACGGCTGCCGCGTGCGGCAGCTCGGGTTCGCCGTCCGGCGGCGGTCCCGCGACCCCGGCGACGGGTCGCGCGGGAGGCACGTACACGATCCTCGCCAACTCGGCGTTCGGCGTGGCGGACCCGGCCCAGAACTACACCCTGCAGGAATGGCAGCTGCTGATCGACACCCACGACGGGCTCGTTCAGTTCGCGCGGGTCGGCGGTACCGCCGGCACGAAGATCGTACCGGACCTGGCCACGGCGATCCCTGTCCCCACGGACGGCGGCAAGACGTACCTGTTCCATGTCAGGAAGGGCATCAAGTTCTCCAACGGCCAGCCGCTCAAGGCGAGCGACTTCGTCAA
>DASPZH010000118.1:0-7261 GCA_035636335.1 Streptosporangiaceae bacterium | reverse complement strand
TCGCCCTTGACCCAGTACTCCTGCCTGCTGCGCGACCAGTAGGTGCAGCGGCCGGTCGTCAGCGTGCGGTGCAGCGCCTCGTCGTCCATCCAGCCGAGCATCAGCACCTCGCCGGTGTCGAACTGCTGCGCGATCGCGGGGAACAGCCCGGCCGCGTCCCGCTTCAGCCTGGCCGCGACCCGCGGGTCGAGGTTCCCTTCCGCCGTCATGCTCCCGAGTCTTCCACCGTGGCCTGCGCTGGGGCAGGCCACGGCCCGCACCGGGCCGCCGGCCGGTCGAACCGGGTATCCCGCCGCGCTCAGCGCCTCCTTGACCTCGCCGATCCGCAGCTCGCCGAAGTGGAACAGGCTCGCGGCCAGCACCGCGTCGGCACCCGCCCGCACGGCGGGAGCGAAGTCGCCGGCCCGTCCGGCCCCGCCGCTGGCAATCACCGGCACCCCGACGGCGGCCCGCACGGCGGTGATCAGCGGCAGGTCGAATCCGGCCTTCGTGCCGTCCGCGTCCATCGAGTTGAGCAGGATCTCGCCCGCGCCGAGCTCGGCGGCCCTGGCCGCCCACCGCACCGCGTCGAGCCCGGTGCCGCGCCGCCCGCCATGCGTGGTGACCTCGAAGCCGCCCGGTCGGCCTGACACCCGCCTGGCGTCCACCGACACGACCACGCACTGGGAGCCGAACCTGTCGGCCACCTCCGTGAGCACGCCGGGCCTGGCGATCGCCGCGGTGTTCAGCGAGACCTTGTCCGCGCCGGCCCGCAGCAGCCGGTTCACGTCGGCGGCGGTACGCACGCCTCCGCCCACCGTCAGCGGTATGAACACCTGGTCGGCGGCGCGACGCACGACCTCGACCATCGTCTGGCGCTCGTCGGCCGATGCCGTGATGTCGAGGAACACTAGCTCGTCCGCGCCGTCGGCGTCGTAACGGGCGGCCAGCTCGACCGGGTCACCCGCGTCGCGCAGCCCGAGGAAGTTGACGCCCTTGACGACCCGGCCGCCGTCGACGTCCAGGCAGGGGATCACCCTGACCGCAACGGTCACGCCGGCCCGCCGTTCC
Organism: Streptosporangiaceae bacterium; assembly: GCA_035636335.1. Lineage (GTDB taxonomy): Bacteria > Actinomycetota > Actinomycetes > Streptosporangiales > Streptosporangiaceae > Chersky-822. Next base: position 6,211 of record DASPZH010000118.1, on the reverse strand, counting down.
CGCCCGGCCCGCCGTTCCCGCCCGGCCCGGCCTGCGCCCGCACCGCCTGGAGCGCCTCGGCGAGAGTGAACCGCCCGGCGTAGAGCGCCTTGCCAACAATCGCGGAGTCGACGCCGACCGGCAGCAGCGACGCGATCGCGCGGAGATCATCGAGCACCGAGACGCCGCCGCTGGCGATCACCGGCCGCCTGGTCCGCGCGCAGACCAGGCCCAGCAGGTCGAGGTTCGGCCCGGTCAGCGTGCCGTCCCTGGTCACGTCGGTGACGACGTAGCGGCAGCAGCCATCGGACTCGAGCCTGGCGAGCACGTCGAGCAACTCGCCGCCCAGCGTGGTCCAGCCCCTGGCGGCCAGCCGCGTCCCGCGGACGTCCAGGCCCACCGCGATCCGCTCGCCGTGCTCGGCGATCACCTTGGCGACCCAGCCGGGACGTTCCAGCGCGGCCGTCCCGAGTATCACCCGCTCGCACCCGGTGGCCAGCGCCGCAGCGAGCGATGCGTCGTCGCGGATGCCGCCGGACAGTTCCACGGCCACCTCGACCCGGCTGACGACGTCGGCGAGCAGGGCGGCGTTGGACCCGCGGCCGAAGGCGGCGTCCAGGTCGACCAGGTGTATCCATTCCGCGCCCGAGCGCTGCCAGGCCAGCGCGGCCTCCAGCGGGTCACCGTACGACGTCTCGGTCCCGGCCTCGCCCTGCACCAGCCTGACCGCCTGACCGCCGGCCACGTCGACGGCGGGCAGCAGGGTGAGTGCCCGCGTCATGCGATCAGCTCCAGCCAGTTCGCCAGCAGCGCCGCGCCGGCGTCGCCGGACTTCTCGGGGTGGAACTGGGTCGTGCACAGCGCGCCGTCCTCGACCGCCGCCACGAACGGCTGGCCGTGCCCGGCCCAGGTCAGCAGCGGCCCGCCGGTCTCGCCCGCAGCGGGCGGCGGCCACGAGCGGACCGCGTAGGAATGCACGAAGTAGAACCGCTCGTCCGGCCCGATCCCGGCCAGCAGCCGCGTGCCGGCCGGGGCGCTGACCGTGTTCCAGCCCATGTGCGGAAGTACCGGAGCCTCGAGCCGGTCCACGACGCCGGGCAGGACGCCGCAGCCCGCGGTCCGCTGGCCGCGCTCGAGCCCCTCCGCGAACAGGACCTGCATGCCCACGCAGATGCCGAGCACGGGGCGCGCCGCGGCCAGCCGCTTGGCGATGACCTCGTCGCCGCGTACCGCCCGCAGGCCGGCCATGCACGCGGCGAACGCGCCGACGCCGGGCACCACCAGGCCGCGGGCACCAAGCGCCGCGTCCGCGTCCGCGGTCACCACCGCGTCGGCTCCGGCCCGCTGCAGCGCCCGCAGGGCCGAACGAAGGTTTCCCGAGCCGTAGTCGAGCACCACGATTTTCCCCGCTCGCCCCCGGGCTGCACGGGCGCTCACAGGACGCCCTTGGTGCTGGGGATGCCGCCGCCGCCGCGGGGGTCGGGGGCGGCCGCGGCGCGCAGCGCCCGTGCGAAGGCCTTGAACTGGGCCTCGACGATATGGTGCGGGTTGCGTCCCGACAGCACGTCCACATGCACGCAGATCGCCGCGCTGGCGCCGAGGGTCTCGAAGAAGTGCCTGGTCAGCGTCGTGTCGTAGTTGCCGATCAGCGGGGCCATGCCGTCCGGCTCGGTGTGCACGACGTACGGCCGGCCGGCCAGGTCGACCGCCGCCCGCACCAGCGTCTCGTCCAGCGGGACCAGCGCGTCGCCGAACCGGCAGATGCCGGCCTTGTCGCCGAGCGCCCGGCGCAGCGCCTCCCCGAGCGTGATCGCGGTGTCCTCGACCGTGTGGTGCGCGTCGATCTCGACATCGCCGTCGGCGCGGACCAGCAGGTCGATCCGGCCGTGCTTGCCAAGCTGGTTCAGCATGTGGTCGAAGAACGGCACCCCGGTCGACACGTCGGCGGCCCCGTTACCGTCCAGGTCGAGTTCGACGGTGACCTTGGTCTCCTTCGTGGAGCGCTCCGCCCGGCCCGTTCTGCCGCTCACGCCGTGTCTCCCGGTCGCAGCACCTCTTCGAGCGCGGTGCGGAACGCGTCCATCTCGCGCGGGGTGCCGATCGTCACCCGGAGCCATCCGGGCGGGCCGACCTCCCTGATCAGGACGCCCCGGTCGACCAGGCCCTGCCAGACCGCCCGCCGGTCGGCGAACGTGCCGAACAGCACGAAGTTCGCGTCCGAGTCGGCCACCGACAGCCCGCGCGCCCGCAGCCAGCCGGACAGCTCGTCGCGGCCGGCCCGGATCGCCGACACCGCCGCGAGCAGCTCGCCGGTGCGGGCGAGCGCGGCGCGCGCGGCCGCCTGCGTCAGGGCCGACAGGTGGTAGGGCAGCCGGACGACCTGGAGCGCGTCCACCACGCCGCGGTCGGCGGCGAGGTAGCCGACCCGCGCCCCCGCGAGGGCGAACGCCTTGGACATCGTGCGGACGACGACCAGGCGCGGGTAGCGCGGCAACAGCGCGAGCGCGGTAGCGTCGCGATCCCGGGCGAACTCGGTGTACGCCTCGTCGACCACGACCATGCCGGGCGCCGCCGCGCAGATCCGCTCGATCACGGCCAGCGGCACGGCCGTCCCGGTCGGGTTGTTCGGCGAGGTGAGGAAGACCAGGTCGGGCCGGAGCTCGGCGATCGCGGCGACCGCCCGGTCGGCGTCGATGCCGAATCCGGCCTCCCGGCTCCGGCCGATCCAGCGGGTGCTCGTGGTCCGGGCGATGATCGGGTGCATGGAGTAGGACGGCTCGAAGCCGAGTGCCTCCCGGCCGGGTCCGCCGAACGCCTGGAGGAGTTGCTGGATGATCTCGTTGGACCCGTTGGCCGCCCAGACCTGCTCGGGCTTCAGCCCGCGGCCCAGGTAGCCGGCTAGGTCGCGGCGCAGCCCGACCGCGTCCCGGTCCGGATACCTGTTCAGCAGCGCCGCCTGCGCCGCCGCGGCCTCGGCTATCGCCCTGACCAGGGCCACCGGCGGCGGGAACGGGTTCTCGTTCGTGTTCAGCCTGACCGGCACGTCGATCTGCGGCGCGCCGTACGGACGCCGCCCGACCAGGTCGGCCCGCAACGGCGGCGCCGCACCAGCCCCGGCAGCCACACCAGCCCTGGCAGCCTCGCCAGCTTCGCCAGCCCGGCCGGTCCCCCTGGTCACGCCGGCGGGGAACCTGACCCTGACCGCCCGGACGTGGGCGGCGAGGTCCTCGGCACCGCCGAGCGCGTCGATGTGCGGCGCCACCGCGGCCAGCGCGGGGGCAGTGCAGTTCACGACGTGGATGCCGCGCAGGAAGGTGAGCACCGACAGGCCGCCTGAGTGCCTGGCCGTCCCGCCGGTGGGCAGCACGTGGTTCGACCCGGCCAGGTAGTCGCCGAGCGAGACGGGCGCAAACGGACCGACGAAGATGGCCCCCGCGTTGCGGACCCGCCCGGCCAGGTCCTCGGCGCCTGCGGCCTGGATTTCCAGGTGCTCGGGCGCCCAGGCGTCGGCGACGGCGAGCGCCGCGTCGATGCCGCCGACGAGCACGCACGCCGACTGGCCGGTCAGCGCCTCCTTGACCCGTCCCGCGTGCCTGGCCGTCGCGACCTGACTGGTGAGCTCGGCGTCGACCCGGTCGGCGAGCCCGGGATCCGTGGTGATCAGCAGGCACGCCGCCAGCGGGTCGTGCTCGGCCTGCGCGACCAGGTCGGCGGCGACGAACTCGGCGTCCGCGCCGCCGTCAGCCACGATCGCGACCTCGGTCGGGCCGGCCTCCGCGTCGGTGCCGACGACGCCGCGCAGCAGCCGTTTCGCCGCCGCGACGTAGACGTTGCCCGGGCCGGTGATGGTGTCCACGGCCGCGCATTCCCCGGTGCCGTAGCCGAGCATCGCGATCGCCTGCGCCCCGCCCGCGGCGTGTACCTCGGTGACCCCGAGCAGCTCGCACGCGGCCAGCACCGAGGCGTGCGGCAGGCCGCCGTTGGCCGCCTGCGGCGGCGAAGCCAACGCGATCTGGCCGACCCCGGCGGCCTGGGCGGGGACCACGTTCATCACGACCGACGACGGGTAGGCGACCAGCCCGCCCGGCACGTAGACGCCGGCCCTGGCGACCGGGACGTAGCGCTCGGTGACCGAGCTCCCGTCGGCGACGACGGTCACCCGCTCGGCGGGAACCTGCGCATCGTGAACCAGCCTGGCCCGGCGGGCCGCCTCCCGCAGCGCCGCCGCCACCGCGGGGTCGAGCCGCGCCAGCGCGTCCGCGAGGGCCCCGCGCGGCACGACCGTCGTGGCCAGGTCAACGCCGTCGAACCTGGCGGTATGCTCGCGGACCGCCTCGGCGCCGCGGCCCCGCACGTCGTCGCAGACCGGTCGGACGACCGCGACCGCCGCCTCGACGTCAAGCTCGGCCCGCGGGAGCAGCCCGGCCAGCGTTCTGACGCCGAGCCGAGCGACCGGTTCTCCCCGAAGATCGATCCTGGTGAGCACCTGGCAAGCCTAACGGCTGCCACGCCGCGGCCCGATCGGCTGCGGGCAGGCGGAGCAGCGTGGTGCCGTTGGTGTCGCAAGAACGACGGCAAGGGGCCCACAATGATCGGGATGGCGCGACCGGCGGCGGCGCCTTGTGCCCCGCCGGTCCGCAGCCCGGACCGGCACCTGCCTGCCCCCCGATCCGGTCCGCAGCCCCGGACCGGCACCAGCCTGCCCGCCCGATCCGGTCCGCGAGTTGCGTTACTCAATAATCTTCGAGATCGGGATCTCCAGAATGTCCCGTGCGCCGGCGGCACGCAGGGCCGGAATCAGCGTGTTCACGCCGCGCTTGGGTACGACCGCCTCGACCGCGTGCATGTCGCCGCTGGCCAGCGACGTGATCGTCGGCGAGGACATCGCGGGCAGGATCTCCGTCACCGCGGCGAGCCGCTCGTCGGCGACGTTGAGCTTGAGCAGGACGTTGCCGCGTGCCCTGATCGCGCCGAGCAGCAGCAGCGCCACGTCCTCCATCGCCGCCCGCTTGTCCTGGTCCTCGTAGGCGGCGTGGTTGGCGATCAGCTCGGTGTAGCTGCTCAGCAGCGTGTGCAGGATCTTCAGGCCGTTCCTGCGCAGCGACGAGCCGGTCTCGGTCAGGTCCACGATCGCGTCGACGATGTCGGGTACCTTCGCCTCGGTCGCGCCGTAGGACGGGGTGACCACGGCCTTGATCCCGTTCTCCTCCAGGAACCGCTTGGTCAGCGCGGGCAGTTCGGTCGAGATCCTGATCCCCTCGGGCAGGTCGGCGATCGACTCCCAGCCGGAGTTCGCCGGGACCGCGAGCACGACGCGCACCGGGTCGCTGGTCGCCTTCGAGTACGGCAGTTCGCCGAGCGAGGCGACGTCGGCCCCGGTCTCGGTGATCCAGTCCCGGCCGGTGATGCCGAAGTCGAACAGCCCCTCGGTGACGTAGGTCGGTATCTCCTGCGGGCGCAGGAACCTGACCCGGTCGATCCGCGGGTCGTCGATCGACGCGTGGTAGTCGCGCTCCGACGCGCGCCGCACCGTCAGGTCGGCAGCATCGAACAACTCGAGCGTGGACCGCTCGAGCGACCCCTTCGGCAGCACCAGTGACAGCACCCCAGCACCCTACCCCCGTCGCCGCCCGCCGCCCGCCGCCCGCCGCCCGCGCGGCGCATCCTCACGCACCCGGTCGGCGCCGTCCAGCCGCTCGGCCCGAACATCGCTGTGGCAGCGCTGTTCTGCATAGCAGATCTCCGCGAACATCGATGTGACAGCGATGTTCGCCGGCGAACATCGATGCGGCAGCGCTGTTCTGGATAGCGCTCCTCGGCGGACATCGATGTGACAGCGATGTTCACCCGGCGGGCAAGCGAGCCTGGGCTCGGCGGGGCCGCGGTCAGCGGAGGGTGATCACGTTGGCGGTGATCAGGGCGGCGGCGTCCGAGCAGAGGTAGGCGACTACCTCGGCGACGGGTCGGCCGGGTCGCGTACCCGCCAGAACGCGCACGCGACCGCGCACCCCCGCGCGGCGAGCGCGGTCGCCGTGGCCGCGCCGATGCCGTGGTTGGCCCCGGTCACGATCGCCGTGTGGCCGGCGCGGGTGGCGGCCGGCCCGTGCGCGGCCGTCACGCGACCACCCGCAGCGCGGACGAGCCGTCGGGCAGGCGGCGGATCTCGAGCCGTTCGGCGACCCGGTCCCGCAGGTCCGCGACGTGGCTGACGATGCCGACCGCCCGGCCGCGG
>DASPZH010000117.1:0-3043 GCA_035636335.1 Streptosporangiaceae bacterium | reverse complement strand
TTGATCGTCAGCGCGCGGAGCGCGGTCTCCCTGTCCAGCCCGTCCTTGACCGCGAGCGCGGCCTGGTGGACCAGGAAGTTGACCGGCACGACCGGGTGGTCGGTGGTGATCGCGATCGTCACGCCCGCCCTGGCCAGCTTGCCGGGGTTGGCCAGCGACCGGTTCCGCAGCTCGACCTTGGACCTGCTGGTCAGCAGCGGCCCGATGATCACCGGGATGTCGCGCGCGGCGAGGATGTCGGCGAGCAGGTGCGCCTCGGTGCCGTGGTCGATGACCAGGTCGTAGCCGAACTCGTCGGCGATCCTGATCGCGGTCGCGATGTCGTCGGCCCGGTGGCAGTGCTGCCGCCAGGGGATCTCCCTGCGCAGCACCCGCCCGAGGGCCTCGAGCTTCAGGTCGCGGTCGACCGGCTTGCGCTCGGCCTCGGGCTTGGCCTGCTCGGCCTCGATCCGCCGCAGGTAGTTCGCGGCGTCGACCAGCGCGCCGCGGATGACCGCGGCCGTGCCGAGCCGGGTGCTCGGGGTCTTCTTCTGCTCCCCGTACACCCGCTTCGGGTTCTCGCCGAGCGCCGACTTCATCCCCGACGGCTGGCGCAGCGCCATCTGGTCGACGGTGCGGCCCCAGCACTTCAGCGCGACGGTCTGGCCGCCGACCGGGTTGCCCGATCCGGGGTTGACGTTGACGGCGAGCACGCCGCCGCTGATCGCGTCGCGGAAGCCCATCTCGGCCGGGTTGATCGCGTCGATCGCGCGCACGTGCGCGGTGACCGGCTCGGTCATCTCGTTGGTGTCCTGGCCGGCCCAGCCCTCGGCCTCCTCGCTCACGCCCAGGTGGCCATGCGCCTCGATGAACCCCGGCAGCACCCACGATCCCGCCGCGTCGATCACGCGGGCGCCGTCGGGAACGGCCACGTTGCCGCCGACCGCGGCGATCTTGCCGTTCTCGATCAGAACCGTCCCGCCCGGGATCTCCTCCCCCACGATCGGAACGACCCTGCCTCCGCTAATCGCCACCGCGCCGTCAGCCATCTGGCCTCCTTGTCACCGTCCTCGTTGACGCCATCGCAGACCACCCTAACCAGGCGGGGACGGCCGCGGCCGCGCGAAACGAGGGCGGACCGGGCGCTCGGGCCTAGGATCGCCAGCATGAACGTGCAGCAGTACGCGACCGACCTGGGCATGAATGCCGTGAGCACGGCCCACCGGGTCATCGTGCACCTGAGCAAGGGATGGCTGCTCGGCTCGTTCGCCGGCATGCCGACGGTTGAACTGCACACGGTGGGCCGCAAGACCGGCCATCCGCGCTCGACCATGCTCACGGCCCCGGTCATCGACGGGGACCGGATCGTGCTCGTCGCTTCCAAGGGAGGCGACGACCGCGACCCCGACTGGTTCCGCAACCTGGAAGCCCATCCGGATATCGAGGTGACCATGGCCGGGACCCGCCGGCCGATGCGCGCGCGCCGCGCCTCGGCGGAGGAGAAAGCCGCGCTCTGGCCGCGGGTGGCAGCGGCTTATCCGGGCTACGCCGAGTACCAGCGCCGCACCACGCGCGACATTCCGGTGGTAATCTGCGAGCCACCCTGAGGGGAGTGAGCGATGGCTGGCCAGATTCCCACCGGTGACATCCACCATCTGCGTCTGACGGTGACCGACCTGGCGCGCAGCCGGGAGTTCTACACGGCCCTGCTCGGCTTCCAGGTCGCAGTAGAGTCCCCGCCGCCGGATGACCCCGCGGCCGAGGAGACGTTCAAGATCCTCTTCGGCGGCATCGTCATGGTCCGCGGCAACCTGCTGATGGGCCTGCGGCCGATGGCGCCGTCCGGCGACCGGTTCGACCCCGACCGGGTCGGCCTTGACCATCTCAGCTTCGGCGTCGCCAGCCGCGACGACCTGGACCAGGCCATGGCGCTGTTCGACGAGCACGGCGTGGCGCACGGTGAGGTCACGACGCTGGCGTCGTTCGGCATCGACGTGCTGCCGTTCGAAGATCCGGACGGCATGCAGCTCGAGCTGACCGCGCCGTCGGCTCCAGCCGCGGCCTGACGCTGCCGACCGGTCCGCTGCGCGGCTTGCTCCGGCAGCACGTGCCCGGTCGCTAGCGATGCTGCCTGCCGAGCACCAGCACGCCCGAGGTGGCGAACATCCCGCCGTTGCCGAGCACCACGCTGACCTCGGGCCCGGCGACCTGGGCGGCCGCCTCGCCGCGGACCTGGCGCACGGACTCCTGTATCGCGAACATGCCGTACATACCGGTGTGCGTGTAGGACAGCCCGCCGCCGTTGGTGTTGAGCGGCAGCGATCCGCCCGGTTCGGTGTTGCCGTCGGCGATGAACGCGCCGGCCTCGCCCTTGCCGACGAATCCGAGCGCCTCCAGGCCGTAGATCGGGACATGGGCGAACGCGTCGTAGATCATCAGGTGGCCGACGTCGGCGGTCGTGATCCCGGCCTCGGCGAACGCGGCCGATCCCGCCAGCCGGAAGGCCTGTGACTCGGTGAAGTCGGCCATTTGCGAGATCAACGGGGTCTCCGCCGACTCGCCCGTGCCGAGCACATGCACCGCGGGCTTGGGAAAGTCGCCTGCCCGGTCGGCCGACGTCACGACGAGCGCGCCGCCCCCGTCGGTCACCAGGCAGCACTCCAGCAGGTGGAACGGGTAGGCAACCATGCGCGAGGCGAGCACGTCGTCGACCGTGATCGGGTCGCGGTACATCGCGCGGGGGTTCTTCGCCGCCCAGCGGCGCTGGGCCACGGCCACGTAGGCGAGCTGCTCGTGCGTGAGCCCGTACTCCTTCATGTACCGCAACGCGGGGATCGTGAACGACGTCGTCGCGCCAAAGGTGCCGTACGGCGCCTCGAACTGGCCCTGGACCGACGACGGGGACGGCGCGTAGCGCGCCGCGCCGACTCGTGACCGGCCCGACTCGCCGTGGGTGATCAGCACGGTGCTCGCGTGGCCGGCCGCGATCGCCGCCGCCGCGTGCCTGACGTGCAGCAGGAACGAGGTGCCGCCGACGCCGGTGCCGTCGATCCAGCGCGGCGTG
>DASPZH010000116.1:0-15709 GCA_035636335.1 Streptosporangiaceae bacterium | reverse complement strand
TAGTACCTGTCCATGTTCGCCCGCCGCACCGCGCGTTCGCATCGGGTAAACCATGAGCTACAGAATGTGACATCCTGAGTTAAGCTCCGCTGGCCGGCGGTAGACGCGAGGCGCCGTTTCCGTTGCCGGCTAAGTGCGGCTAAAACGGATTAATCGATTAATCGAATAACGATAAATCTCGGATCCCGCTCGCCGGGCGGGAGGGTTGCTTCTCGCTGGGCGGGAGCGTTGCTTCTCGCTCAGCGCGGTGCGAAGCGGGCGGCGTGCGCGGCGAGTTCGCGGCGGCCGCCCTGGCCGGTCTTCGCCCCCAGGCTCGCGACGTGCGTCTCGACCGTCTTGGGCGAGATGAACAGGCGCCGCGCGATCTCAGCGTTGGAGAATCCCCTGGCCACGAGCAGGAAGACGTCCATCTCCCGGCTGGTGACGCCCAGCCGGCGCATCTGGGCGGGGACCTGCGCGCTGCCCCGGCCCGAGCGCGGCACCCGTTCGCCCGCGCGGCGCAGGATGCCGCGACAGGCCGATGCCGGGCGGGCGTGACCGCTGGCCTGGAACTCGGCCGCCGCCTCGCGCAGCCAGGCGGCGGGATGTCCCCAGCCGTCGCGCAGCGCTGCCTGGGCAACCAGCCGCCGGGCGAGGTGGTTCCACCACGGCGCGTAGGGGGCGAGGAGCGTGCTGCCTTCCTCGGCGAGACCGCGAGCCCGTTCGCGGCGCCCCGCCCGTCCCTCGAGCACCGCCTGCGCGTAGCACAGGTATCCGCTGTTCCAGCCCATCGCCGCGCCCGCCGCGCGGGCGTGCCTGATAGCGGCGCGCCCGTCCCGGCCGAAGACGGCCTGCAAGATCGCGTAGTAGCCCCAGGCGCGCCGCGGCGACATCAGCGCGGTGTCGCCGCCGTGGGAGATCCCGGCCTCGCTCTCGCGCAGCGCGCGCGGCAGGTCGTCGAGGAAGAGCGAGGCGGTGACCCTGGCCAGCCCCCACGTGGAGAACAGGACCTCCGGATCGCCGGGCATCACCTGCTCGGCCCGCTCGGCGGCCTTCGCCGTCTCCGCCCGGTCGCCTCTGATCGCCGCGACCAACGCCTGGATGTTAATCGCCATGGCCTGGGTCCGCCCGGCCGCGATCTGCCGCGCGCCCCGCTCGGCCTGCCTGGCCGCGTCCAGCGCGCGGTCCAGGTCGGTGCCGAGGCTCCAGGTGCTGGCGAGCTGGAGGTCGATGGTCGTGGCGGTAGAGATAGCCCCCGCCTCGTGCGCGAGCTCCCTGGCCTCGCAAAGCCTGGCGGTGCCGCCGTCGATCAGCATGTCGACGGTGCCGAGCTCGTGCAGCGCGCCGATCCGCCTGATCGCCATCTCGCCGTCGGCCGCGATCTGGTAGGCGCGCTGGAAGGCCGACCGCGCGGCGTCGATGTCGCGCTGCCGCTCCCTGCGCCCGATCACCACGAGCGCCCCGAACGCGACCTCCGCGGCCCAGCCGCCCGACCCGGCGGACCCGGCCGCCTCGGCGCTGGCCAGCGCCCGGCGTGCCAGCAGGTCGCCCCGGTCGAGGTGGCCCGCGTCGATCGCGCACCGCGCCGCGATCGCGTCGACCCGGCTGGCGAGCTCGGTGTCGTGCAGCCGGTCGGCGATGGACCGCGCCGCCGCGAGCTGAGCGGCGGAGGCGCCGCAGTGGTTCTCGCAGTTAGTGCGCGCCACCGTGATCATCGCCAGTGCCTGCCGGCGGGGGTCGGCGCCGGCCGCCTCGAGCTCGTCGACCAGCCGGACGGCGGCCGGTACCAGCCTGGTGTAGTCACCGGCGTGGGCGAGCGCGTCGACCAGCGCCTCGTCGATCTCGATCGCGAGCATAGGCTCGGCCGCCGCGGCCGAGGCGACCAGTTCGCGCGCGTCGGCCAGCGACGCCGTCGCGGTGCTGAGCGCTCCCTGCGCCAGCGCCCGGCTGCCTAGCCGCAGCAGCAGCCTGGCCGCGCGCACGCGGTCGCCGGCGCCCTCGTGCAGTTCGGCAGCCAGCTCGCACCAGGCTCCGGGCAGGTCGGGATGGACGCGCTCGATCTGGGCGGCAGCGCTCGCCGAGCGCCGTGCGAGGTCGGGCGGCAGCAGATCGGACAGGATCGCGTGCCTGGTCAGGCTGTGCCGGAACCGGAACAGGTTCGGGCTCGCGTTGATCGGCTCGATGAGCTGCGCGCCCTGTGCCAGTTGCAGCGCCTCGAGTACCGGCGGCTCAGCCAGGCCGGCGATGCTCGGCAGCAGCGTCCAGTCGAACTTCCTGCCGAGCACGGCGGCACTGGCCAGCACATCGATGACGACCGGACCGAGTACGGCCAGCCGGTTGCGCACCGATCCCGCGATCGAGGCGGGCACGCCCGCGCTGACCCGGTCGTTGACCCGCCAGCCCGACGCCGCCCTGACGAGGTGCCCGGACGAGACGGCGGCGGCCAGCAGTTCCTCGACCGCGAAGGGCAGCCCGTCGCAGTCCGCGAGCAGCCGGACCACCTGGTCAGGAATCTGCTCGGCGTCCAGGCACTCCCGCGCCATCCGCAGGATCGCCCAGTCCGGCAGCCGATGCACGTCGATGCAGGTCGCGGCGCGCCTGGCGGTGAGCGACCGGACGCAGTCCAGCCCCGGTGACGGCTCGCTGTCCCTGACCGTCGCCACGCACAGCACGTTCGCATCGGCCAGGTTGTCGGCGAGGTACTCCACGATCGCGAGCGTCTCCGGGTCGGCCCAGTGCAGGTCTTCGAGTACGAGCAGCGATCCCTTGGACTCGGCCGGCGTCAGCATGCGGATCAGGGCCTCGCCGCGTATGAGCGGCGACATCTCGGCCTGCTCGTCGCCTGGCCGGTTCCACTCGGGGACGAGCGAGGCGAGCGCGGGCAGGTGCCTGGCCATCTCCGGGGTGTCGGGCACCACTCCGGCCCTGGCCAGCTTCATCAGCGCCTCGGCGATCGGCCGGAACGGAACGGGCACGGCGGACTCGGTCGCCCGGCCGATCAGGACACCGAACCCGCGCGGCGCGGCCAGCGAGGTGGCCTCAGTGGCCAGCCTGGACTTGCCGATGCCGGCGTCGCCGGCGAGGAAGAACACCCCGCCGTTCCCCTCCGCTGCCCGGTCGAGGGCGCCGGCCAGCGCGTCCAGTTCTGCGCCGCGGCCGATCACCGTCGGGCATAGCATCGACCCCATCGCACCGATACTACTGGTAGTGACCTAATTACTGTGTGCTACATGAGGAGAAGGTGGGGGCCTGGGCGCTGTCGGCCGGTTGCCACCCATGTCGCGATCGCGGCGCAGGCGGCCGATCAGGACGCCGGGGCCACCACCGTTCCGGTGGCGGTGACGACGACGATCGGCTCGGCAAGCACCCGGGCCGCCGAGGGGCCACGGCCCGGCTCGGCCCGGCACAGCACGCGCGCCTCGAAGCGCAGTTCCCTGCTCCGGCGGCCGACCCTGGTGATCGTGGCGGCCGCCTCGAGCACGTCGCCGGCCAGGACCGGGGCCAGGAACTGGACGTCGGAGTACGAGGCGAACAGGCCCTCGTCGCCGTCCGCCCTGATCGACGCCTCGGTGGCCAAGTCGCCGAAGAGCCCGAGCACGTACGCGCCGTCGACCAGGTTGCCGCCGTAGTGAGCGTGCGCGTACGGAACGTACCGCTGGTGCCGTACGGTGAGCCCGAGCCGGGGGTCGGCGGTGCCGCCCGGCGCGGTCGGGCCGGCGCCCCGGGTCATGCCGGCGCCTCGGGCCGGGTGCTGGCGAGCGCGTGCACCAGGTAGCTGGCCACGTCCCGCGGCGTGGTGCCCTTGCCGAAGATCTTGTCGACGCCGAGCTCGGCGGCCAGGCCGGGATCGAAGCGCGGCCCGCCGACGATCAGCAGCGGCCGCCGCCCGCCCGCCGCCCCGAACGCGGCCGACAGTTCTCCGGTGTTCTTGATGTGCGCGTCCTTCTGCGTCACCACCTGGCTGACCAGCACCGCGTCGGCGGCCTCGGCCTCCGCGGTGGCCACCAGCCTGGGTATCTCGACCTGCGAGCCCAGGTTGACCACCTTGATCTCCCGGTAGTACTCCAGGCCCTTCTCCCCCGCGTGGCCCTTGACGTTCAGGATCGCGTCGATCCCCACGGTGTGCGCGTCGGTGCCGATGGTCGCCCCGACCACGACCAGCTTGCGGCCGAGCGCCGAGCGGATCCGCAGGTTGACCTCGGCGGGCGTAAGCTCGTCGAACTCCCGCTCGGCCACGGTCACCTGCGACATGTCGACCAGGTGGGCTACCCGCCCGTACACGATGAAGAACGTGAAGTCCGTGCCCATGCCCTTGGCATGGGTGACCATCGCCGCGTCGAGGCCCATCTTGGCGGCGAGCTGGAGCGCCGCGCCCTCGGCCCTGGCCTTCTCCTCGGGCGTGCCGAACGGCACCGGCAGGGTGAACGAGAGCTGCACCTGGCCGTCGCCCGTGGTGTCGCCGTAGGGCCTGATGATCTGGCCGGCGCTCACCGTTGCGCTCCGTCCTGGCCGGCGCCGCTCATCTGGCCGGTCTGGCCGGCCCCGGCCATGGGGCCGGCCGCAGGGCGGCCAGCTTCCAGGATGTCGCTGGCCGGGTTGAAGTAGCCGTCGGCCTTGGCGACCACGCCGTCCAGGCCGCGGCCGCCGTCCGCCGGCCGCTTGGTGATGCCGAACGTACCGTCGGCGATCGCGTTGAGCAGCCCGTCGTCGCAGATTCTGCGCAGCAGGTCGACCGACTCGGCGAGCACGTGGTTCGCGCGCCGGTCGATGAACCCGCCGGGCTCGGGCCTGAAGCTTTCCCCCAGCCGGCCGGCCGCGTTCCGCACGTAGTGCGCGTTCTCCAGCGCCAGGTCCCGGTCGGACAGGAACGGGGTGTGGATGCCCTCGGTCATCATCCCGATCAGCAGGATCTCCTGCTCGGTCATGACGGCGGCCAGGTTGAAGAACGCGTCGAGCAGGTAACCGGCGAAGATGTTGCCGGTCATGTGCTTGGTCGGCGGCATGTACTTCAGCGGCGCGTCGGGGAACAGCTCGCGCACGAGCTGGGCGTGGGCCAGCTCGAGCAGGAACGAGTCGGGCACGTCCGGCCCGATCTCGAACGCGTGGCCGAGGCCGAGCTGGCCGTCGGCCAGGCCCGCCTCCTTGCCGAAGAACTCGTTGAGAAGCTGGGACACGATGACCGTGTGCGCGCCGTCGACCGGGTCGGCCGTGGTCAGGTAGTTGTCCTCGCCGGTGTTGATGATGATGCCGGCCCGGGCGTGGATCTGCCGCGAGAATCGCTGGTCGATCAGCGTGCGGCGGGGGTTGATGTCGCGGAAGATGATCCCGTACATGGAGTCGTTCAGCATCATGTCGAGCCGCTCGAGGCCGGCCAGCGAGGCGATCTCCGGCATGCAGAGCCCTGAGGCGTAGTTGGTTAGCCTGACGTACCTGCCGAGCTCGCGGGAGACGTCGTCGAGCGCCGCCCGCATCAGCCGGAAGTTCTCCTGGGTGGCGTAGGTGCCGGCGTAGCCCTCCCTGGTCGCGCCCTCCGGCACGTAGTCGAGCAGCGACTGCCCGGTCGAGCGGATCACCGCGACGACGTCCGCGCCCTCCCGCGCGGCGGCCTGCGCCTGCGGGATGTCCTCGTAGATGTCGCCGGTCGCGACGATCAGGTACATCCACGGCTTGCGCGGCTCGGCCGTTTCCGCGATCATCTCCGCCCGCTTCGCCCGGTTGGCGTCGATCCGCGCGAACCCGTCGGCCTGCGCCAGGCCCGCCGCCTGCCTGGCGGCGTCGGCGTCGGTGCCCGCCGGGATCCGGAACGAGACCTTCCCGGCCGCTGCGTCGCCGGCCAGGGTCGCCAGGTCGGGATACCGGCCGGCGACCAGCGCGTCCCAGGCGGGCAGCGCGACGCCCTGCTCCAGGCCGGTATGCTCGCGTACCGCGTCGACCAGCCGGTTGACCAGCGGCATGCCTTCGGGGTCGGCGCCGGACAGGCCGGCGAGGCGGAGCACGGCGCGCTCCACCGAGACCGTCGTGTGCGCCCGCGCCATCGCCACGATCGGCTGGCCAGCCTGGCTGGCCAGCCGCCTGGCCTCGCGCACGACCTGCGGGTCGATGCTGAGCTTCGGAGTCCTGCGCCGGGGGCCGGATGTCATCGTCACTCTCCCGTCGTCCTCGCGTCGAAGATCTGGCGCACGCCTGGCTCCGTCCTGACCAGGTCGATGGCGAGCTTGGCGTGCCCGGGCGTGTAGCCGTTGCCGACCAGCATGGTCACGTCCGCGGCGACCCCCTCGGCGCCGAGCGCGGCGGCGGTGAACGAGGTGGCCATCGAGAAGAAGATCACCGTACCGCCCTGCGCCGTCGCCAGGATCGCGCCGCCCTCGCAGCCCGGCACGTCGACGCAGACCACGGTCACGTCGGCCGGCCCGCCGGCCGCGCGGACCGCCCCGCTCACGCCCACCGAGTCGGTCGCGTCGGCGACCACCACCCGGTCGGTCAGGCCCGCGGCCCGCAGCGCGGCGGCCTCGCGCTCGTGCGGGACGACGCCGATCACCAGGCTCGCGCCGGCCCGCCTGGCCGCGGCGGCGGACAGCGAGCCGCTCTTGCCAGCGGCGCCCAGCACGGCGACGACCGGTCCCCGGCCGGGCCGGTCGGCCGCCCGCGACACCACGCGGTGGGTCAGCGCGGGCGCGCCGCAGACATCCATCACCGCCAGCGACAGCGGGACGGGCAGGTCGCCGGGGAGCACGGCCGCGATTGACCGGCCGAACAAGATCGCGTGGCCCTCGCACGGCACCTGCTCGGACCGCCCGTCCCAGGCGCTCAGCCCGTCGGTTATCACCAGCGGCGTGAGGCTCAGCGAGACCAGGGTCGCGATCCGGTCCCCCGGTACCAGGCCGAGCGGCGAGTCGGCACCCGCCTGCCGGACTACGCCGGTCAGCATCCCGCCCGAGCCGGTGACCGGGTTCTGCATCTTGCCGCGGTCGGCGACGATGCCGAGCACGGCCGCCTTCATCGCCGCCGGATCGCCGCCGTTCGCGTCGCTGAGCTGGCGGAACGACGCCGCGTCCAGGTTCAGCCGCTCCACGGTGACCAGCGTCTCGTCGGGCCAGATCGCCGGATCGGGGTCGAGCCGCCAGGCCGCCTGCGGCAGCACGCCACGCGGCTCGATGACGCGATGCAGCCCGAGCGGTGAGCCCGGCCCGCGGGGGGCTCCGGGGGGCCGTCCCCCGTTGGCAGCACCGCGGCCCGATCTGCGCACGCGACGAGTCCTTCCTCTCCAGGCGGCAGGCGCCCCGCAGGCTCCCCTGGTGCGATGCCGCGTGCCAGGGTAGCCTGAGGAGGCGAATCCGTAGATTTTTTCGTATCGAACTATACAGACAGTATCTTCTTGCGTGCCAAGCCTGACTCGCAGGTTATCGTTCGGTTTGCAGCCGGAAAAGCACCTGGCGGCAAGAACCTGGCCCTGGCAGCGGAGGAGGCATCGGTGATCGAGCAGCCGTACGCGTACCGGCACACCGAGCTCGTCGAGCCTGACTGGCGCCGGTTCGGTGGCTGGTCGGCCGTGACGGAGCAGGAATGGGAGTCGGCGCAGTGGCAGCGCGCGCACTGCGTGAAGAACATCCGCCAGCTCAGGGCGGTGTTCGGCGACGGCGTCGACGAGGGGTTCTACGCCGACCTCGAACGCGACCAGGCCGAGCGGGCGACGATGTCCATGCTCGTCACGCCGCAGATGCTGAACACGATGGCGCCCGCCCTGGCGCCCGCCGACCCCGGCTTCACCGAGGCGCTGTACACCGACCCGGTGCGCCGCTACATGATCCCGGTCTTCAGCGACCGCCGAACCGACTGGCCGTCCCATCCGTACTCCTCCAGGGACTCGCTGCACGAGGCGGAGATGTGGGTGGCCGAGGGGCTCACCCACCGCTACCCGACCAAGGTGCTCGCCGAGGTCCTGCCCACCTGCCCGCAGTACTGCGGGCACTGCACCAGGATGGACCTGGTCGGCAACCCGACTCCCGTGGTCAGCAAGCACAAGTTCGGGATGGCGCCCGCCGACCGGCTCGGCGCGATGATCGGCTACCTGAAGGCCAACCCAGGCGTCAGGGACGTGGTGGTCTCCGGCGGTGACGTCGCCAACCTGCCGTGGCCGCGGCTCGAGGCCTTCGTCGCCGACCTGCTGACCGTCGACAGCATCCGCGACATCAGGCTGGCCACCAAGGCGCTGATGGGGCTGCCGCAGTTCTGGCTGACCGACCAGGTGAGGGCGGGTATGGCGCGGCTGGCCGCCACCGCACTCCGCCGCGATGTCTCAATCGCGATCCACACCCACGTGAACGCGGCCCAGTCGGTGACGCCGCTGGTGGCGCGGGCGTCCAAGGCGATGCTGGAGACCGGCATCAGGGACGTACGCAACCAGGGCGTGCTGCTGCGCGGCGTGAACAACTCGGCCGACGCGCTGCTCGACCTCTGCTTCGCGCTGCTCGACGACGCGAAGATCATGCCGTACTACTTCTACATGTGCGACATGATCCCGAACGCCGAGCACTGGCGGCTCGGCCTGGGCGAGGCGCAGCAGCTACAGCACCAGATCATGGGCTACCTGCCGGGCTTCGCGACGCCGCGGATGCTGTGCGACGTGCCGTATGTCGGCAAGCGGTGGGTGCACCAGGCCGCGCGGTACGACACCGAGCACGGGATCTCGTACTGGACCAAGAACTACCGCACCGCGGTCGAGGCCGACGACGAGCAGGCGCTGGAGCGGGAGTTCGAGTACTACGACCCGATCTACCTGCTCCCCGAGTCGGGCCAGGACTGGTGGCGGGCCAGGACGCCCGAGCCGCTCGCCGCGGCCCAGCCCGTTCCGGTCGGCTGGTTACGGCCCGCCCGCCGCGGGGCGGAGGACGCCAGTGGCATCATCCGCCTGGTCCGCGGCGGGCCGATCACGGGCCGAGCGGCGGTCAGCTCCCCAGTGGTCAGCTACCCAGTGCCGGCAGCAGGTTGGCCGCGTTCGGCGTGCCAAGGCCGGTAACCGGGTCCCATCCCGTCGTCGCCGGATATCCGGGGACGCTCGGGTCGGCCTGGTTGTTGCCCGTGGTCACGTCGTAGAAGAAGCTGCCGTATCCGGGACCCGACGCCAGGGCGTAGAGCTTGGCGTTGATGGGCCCGAGCCCGTGCCCGGCGATCTGGTCGGCGATGGCGACCAGGGCTGCCCACTGCGGGCAGCTTGATGACGTTCCGCCGACCACGTACCAGCCGGCGCTGCACGGATTGGCGCTGCCGCAGCTCAGGCCGCCCTGCGCAAAGCCCGGAGCGGTGTCGTAGACGAGCGGGCCCGTCCGTGAGCTGGCCTGGTAGCTGATGTCGGGCACCCCTCGCATGCTGCCGATCTGGGTCGAGGAGGGCGGCAGGGTGTCCTGGTAGCCGGGCTTGGCGAACACGTGGCTGAACCCGCCGCCGGAGGCGATCCAGCCGATCTCGCGGTTCGGCTGGTTCTGGCAGTTGGCCGGCGGGTCGGTGGTGTCGATGCTGGTCCCTGTCACCGGGTTGGTGCACAGGTAGGTGCCGCCCACGCCGGTCACCAGCGGATCGGAGGCCGGCCACTCGACGGTCGGGAACGGGAAGACGGCCGGGTTCTTCACCGGGGTGAACGAGGTGTTCGCCGAGCCGCCATCGCCGGAGCTGCCGAGCACGGTCACACCGTTCGCCGCGGCCGCGGTGAACGCGTGCCGCAGGTTCAGCAGCGACTGCGTGCTGGCGAACGTCTCCTCGGCCGCCGCGAAGCTCTGCGAGATCACGTTCGCGAGGTGATTGTCGACGATGAACTGCTCGGCGTCCATCATCGCCGGGAAGCCCTGGACGCCGAGCGTCTCCGCCGGGTTGGTGGTCACGTTGAGTATGTTCGCCCCCGGCGCGATCGCGTGCGCCCACTCGACGTCGAGCGCGGTCTCCAGCGCCCAGATGTTGCGTGTCTGGGAGCCGGTGCCGTTCGAGCCGGCCGGCGCCGACTTCACGATCGTCTGGCCATTCCAGAACCGGTGCTCAAACGTCGGCGCCGCGCCGCCGCAGGAGGCCCCAGGCTCACCGCACATGTGCGGCAGGCCCATCTGGCTGTCGAATACCGCGAGGTCAGACGCGATGTTCGGATCGCCGAACGAGTCGATGATCGCGATCGTCATGCCCTTGCCATTGTGGTTCGCCGCGTACACCGGGCCAAGGTTGTAGGAGTTCTGCATCGATGTCGGCGTGAAGCAGCGGCGGCTGGCGGCGAAGCAGTCCGCCTCCGTGGGCGGCGTCTGGCTGGCGGTGAGGAACTGGAAGTCGCTGACGGCCGGAATGGGGACGGGGAGCCCGGCAAGGCCAGGGCCGCCAGCGGCGGCTGGTGCAATTGCCAGCATGCTGGCGGCGCCGAGGAAAAGCACCGCCGTTGCTCGCACGGGATTTATCACGCGCATATACACCGAACGCACGATCTGTACCTCCGTCATCGCAGGCGTGAACGTACTTTGACGCGGACCGAGTAAAAAGGCCGCTGAAACGCATAGTGCATTCCCGGGCTGGCGTTGACAAGGTCCGGGCCGGAAGTCCCCGCATCCGGCGCGGTCGCCGGCCCGCTCAGCCGATCGCGGAATGCGGTGGCTCGGGCACCGGGCAGGCCGCGGTCTGCTCCGCCTGGTCGGCCGCGGAGCCCGGCCGTTCACGCGAGTCATAACGCCACAGGGCGGGCAGCGCGAGCGAGACAATGACCGCGCCGAGCAGGCTCATGATGCCGCCGGTGACGACGGCAAGCCGGACCGAGCCCGTCAGCGTGGCGACCGCTCCGGCCTCCAGGTTGCCCAGCGGCTCGCCGGTGGAGTAGCTGATCATCTCCAGCCCGGCCAGCCGGCCGCGCACCCGCGCCGGGATCGTCTGGTTCCACATCGTCATGCGGAAGATGCCGCTGACCATGTCCGAGCCGCCCGCCGCGGCGAGCGCGAGCACGGCAAGCGGCAGGTCGGGCGCGTACGCGAAGGCGGCGATCGCGATGCCCCAGCCGCACACCGCCAGCGCGATGGCCCGGCCGTGCCGGTAGACGTGCCTGGTCCAGGTGCTGGTGAGGCTGACCGCCATCGACCCGATCCCGGGCGCGGCGTAGAGCAGCCCGAGCACGGCAGGCCCGCCCAGGCCCGCGGCGATCTGCGGGAACACCGCGTACGGGGCGCCGAAGAACATCGCGCCGATGTCGATCAGGTAGGTGCCGAGAAGATCGGGCCTGCCTTTCGCGTAACGCAACCCCTCGGCGAGCCCGCCCAGGCTGGGCCGGTCGGCGTCGGGCGCCGGACGGTTGGGCCGCATCAAGGCGAACGGCACGGCTGCGGCGGCGCAGGTCGCCCCGCCGACCCCGTAGGCCAGCGGCAGGCCGCCCACGAGGAGGCCTCCGGCCAGCAGCGGGCCGCCGGTCACGGCAACGGTGCCGAGCAACCCGGCCAGCGCCGCCGCTCCCGGCAGGTCGTCATGGGCAACCAGCCGGGGAACGAGGACCTCTACGGACGGCCGCTGCAGGCCGAATGCTCCGGCGAGCAGGCCCGCCAGCACGAAGAGCAGCCACAGTTGCTGCCAGAGCAGCGCGTTGGCGAGCAGGGCGGCGGTGCAGGCGATCGCGGCGCCCTGGGTGATCAGGATCAGGCTGCGGCGCTCGATGGCGTCGGCGAGGGCGCCGCCAAGCAGGCCGGAGAGCAGCACGGGCAGCAGCTCGGCGCAGCTTAGCAGGCCGACGACCAGCGAGGACCGGCTGATCTGGTACGCCTGATAGGGCAGCGCGACATAACAGATCATCACTCCGGCCAAGCTCACTGCCTGGCCGGAGTAGAGCAGCCGGAACTCCCGCGAACCCCTGATCGGCGCGATGTCGGGACGCAGGCGGGCCAGGATTGTGGTCATTGACGATCATGCTGGGCTGCGGCCGGGGTGTTGTCGACTGAATAAACCCCGCATAAACCCGCGCACGGCGGCGAGTCGGCGGGCATGGGGCCTCCCGTCCGCCGCTGAACGCGGTCGGCCGGGGACCCTATGCTCGCCGGCTCGACGTGCCCGGGGTTACATCGTTGCCGTGGCTGTCGGCGTCAGCAGCACCAGCTTCGACATCAGTTCCAGCAGCACCATTGGCATCCGCAGCATCACCAGTAACGCTGGTCGCGGCTTCAGCTCCGACCGCAGCATCATCTGCACTGGCATCAGATGTGCTGGCGGCGGGGGTGCGGCGCTGGGAGGTGATGAACCAGGCGAGGCCGGCCAGGGTCAGGGCCGAGGCGACGTAGAGGTTCAGCCGCAGGCCGAGGAAATGCTCTGACGAGTCGATCCGCAGCGTTTCCTCGTAGATCCGGAACGCCGAGTAGCCGGTGACGTACAGGGCGAACAGGCCGGGCGGCCTGATTCTGGTGTGGTGGCCGAGCCAGACCAGCAGCGCGGCCAGCGCCAGGTCGAAGATCAGCTCGTACAGGAACGTCGGCTGGAACGTGCGGTAGGCGGCGTAGCTGGCTGGCCGGTGGTGCAGCCCGATGACCAGGGCCCACGGAAGGGTCGTGGGCTTGCCGTAGAGCTCCTGGTTGAAGTAGTTGCCGATCCGGCCGACGGCCTGGGCGACGAGCAGCGCGGGAGCTACCGCGTCGGCGAACGGCGCGAATCGGACGCCTTGCCGCCGCAGCCGCCAGATGCCCGCCAGCGCCCCGCCCGCGATGCCGCCCCAGACCCCCAGCCCGCCGGTCCAGACCGCGAACACCCCGTACCACACGTGCGGGATGTCGGCCGGGGTGGTGAGGTCGAAGTAGATCCGGGCGCCGATGATGCCCGCGGGCACGGCCCACAGCGCGACGTCGGCGACGATGGAAGGGTCACCGCCTGACGAGCGCACCCGACGCTGGGTGATGATCACCGCGAGCGTGATGCCGACCACGTACATGAGGCCGTAGAAGTGCACGAACAGCGGGCCGATGTGGAAGCCGCTGACCGGCGGGCTCGGTATGAAGCTCAGCGGCATGCGGTTCGGCAAGGTCATGGTACAGAGCGTAGACCCCAGACAGCACTGTTCGGCGCTAGGTTATCGTCGGTGGGGTGACCAGGAGAAGCGAGCACCTCAGCCAGGAGTTGCACGAGTACGCCGAGGCGCACAGCACGCGGCCGGAGGCGGTCCTGCGGGACCTGGCGGCGGAGACCGCGGCCAGGTTCGGCAACGACGCGGGCATGCAGATCGGGCCCGACCAGGGCACCTTCATGACCCTGCTGGCCAGGCTGACCCGCGCCGCCAGCGCCGTGGAGGTCGGGACGTTCACCGGCTACTCGGCGATCTGCATCGCCAGGGGGCTGGCCGACGGCGGCCGGCTGCTGTGCTGTGACGTCAGCGAGGAGTGGACCTCGGTGGCCCGCGAGTACTGGAAGCGGGCCGGGGTGGCGGACAAGATCGACCTGCGGCTCGGTCCGGCCGCGCAGACCCTGCGCGACCTGCCCGCGGGCACGAGCTTCGACTACGCGTTCATCGACGCCGACAAGACCGGCTACGTGGAGTACTGGGACCTGGTCGTCCCGCTGATCAGGCCGGGCGGGCTCATCCTGGTCGACAACACGCTCTCACACGGCCGGGTCGTCGACCCGCGGAACCAGGACGACTCGGTGCAGGGCATCAGGCGCTTCAACGACCGCGCGCGGGCGGACGTCCGGGTCGACCTCGTGCTGCTGCCGATCGGCGACGGCCTGACGCTGGCGCGCAAGCGCTGATCGGCCGCGTCAGCGGTACAGGGCGGGGCGGCGGTCGCCGTGTGCGTTGTTGCGCGGTCCGGTGGCCTTGTCCCTGGCCAGCCGCAGGTCGCAGTCGGCGAGCAGCAACTCAGGCCGTGCTCCGCCGGGCGCGGCCGAGGTGCTGGCCGGGCCCGCCAGCGGGTAGCCGTCCGGCCCGGCGATGACGCTGCCGCCCGTCCAGGCGACGCCGCGCTCGTCTCCGCACCGGCACGCCGCGGCGACGAACATCCGGTTCGCGAACGCGGCGACGCCGATGTTCGCGGTCACCATCGGCCGCTCGCTGGGCGGCACCCGCTCGGCCGGCCAGTTCGTCGGCACGGCCAGCAGGTCGGCGCCGGCCAGGGCGGGCAGCCTGACCCACTCGGGGAACTCGACGTCGTAGCAGATCATCATCGCGATCGCGCCGTACCGGGTGGCGACGACCGGCGGCGGCTGGGTGCCCGGGGCGAAGAAGTCGGCCTCGGCGTCCCACAGGTGCGCCTTGCGGTAGACCGCGCGGATGCCGGACGAGTCGACGAGCATCGAGCTGTTGTAGAGCCGGCGGTCCTCGCCAAGCTCGCTGAATCCGCCCACGATCACGATCTCGTGGCCGGCGGCTAGCTTTCCCCACTCGGCCGCGGTCGGCCCGTCGGCCGGCTCGGACAGCGACCGCGCCTCCGCCCGGTCGGCGAACACATACCCCGACGGGGTCAGCTCGGGCAGCACCACGATCCCGGCGCCCAGGCCGGCCGCCTCGGTCACGGCCGCCGCCGCGGCGGCACGGTTCGGCCCGGGCTCACCGACACGCAGGCTGACCTGGCACGCGGCGATCCTGACCGGTTGGGTTCCGACACGAGGCGGCACTATGCCTCCCTGGTAGCCGTGGCTCGATACTATGTCGCGCTATGGCACCGTTGTTTAGGAGGATCATCCCGATTCTGTTCGTCGGCGATCTGCGGGCGGAACGGGATTTCTACCTCCGGCTCGGGTTCCGCGTGACCTACGAGGGTCCCGAGTACCCGTATTTCCTCGCGCTCGGGCACGGGCCGGTCGAGTTCGGCATCGAGTGGCACGAGGGATTCTCGTCGGCCGGCCCTGACCGGGTACTGACCTGGCAGTTCGGAGTGAGCGACCTGGACGAGGTGAAGAAGGTGTTCGAGGTCGCCGGGGTGCCCTGCCGCGAGGAGCTGATGACGCCGAGCGCGGACTGGCAGTACCGCGTCCTGCACGCGAGGACGCCGAACGGATACCACCTGCTGCTCGAGGAGGGCAGCGGCTAGGCCGGGGCCGGCCGGGCAAAATCGCGGTCGGGTCACGGGTGCCAGCCGTTTCGGCGACAATGGCAAGGTCATGGGCACCACTACCGAGCCGGTCTACCTGCGCGTTCTCGAAGACTTGCGGTCGAGGATCGCCTCTGGCCTGCTGCCGCCCGGCGCGCGGGTGCCGTCACGAAACGCGATCATCACCAACTACGGCGTCGGGGAGACCGCGGCGAAGCACGCCCTGGCGGTGCTGGTGGCCGAGGGCCTGATCGAGGCCAGGCCGGGTTCTGGCTGCTACGTCCGCCGGGCGCCGGCGGCCGGCTTCCTCGAGCACGACCGGCCGCAGTTCCCCGGGTCGCCGTTCGGGGTGCAGGACACCGTCGTCCTGCCCGACGACGGGCGCCCGCAGACCGTGGCCCGCAGGCTGACCTGGGAGCACCAGACCGAGCAGGTGCCCGCCACGCCCCGGACGGCGGCGCGGCTCGGCCTGGCGCCCGGCGCGATCGCCGTCGTGACCAGGTATCTCATGCGGGCCGATGGCGAGCCGGTGCAGCTCGCCACGAGCTGTGAGCCGGCCGAGCTGACCGAGCGGACCCCGGTCGCGCTGCCCGAGCAGGGCCCGCTCGCCGGCCGCGGCGTGGTCGAGCGGATGCGGTCGATCGGCGTCGAGGTCGACGACATCACCGAGGAGGTGTCGGTCAGGCCCGCTCAGCTCGCCGAGGCGGCGGCACTGT
>DASPZH010000115.1:0-13438 GCA_035636335.1 Streptosporangiaceae bacterium | reverse complement strand
CCGCCGTCGGCCGGTGCGCCGTCGGCCCGCGATCCGGGCGTCGCCTCCGTGCTGGCCGAGGACAGGTCGCCGACGGTGACGGTCCGGCTCGCCGTTCCCGGCGCGGCGCAGACGAGGCTCCTCGGGGCACGGCTCGCCGGGCTGCTTGGCCCGGGCGACCTGGTCGTGCTCGCCGGCGCCCTGGGCGCGGGCAAGACCACGCTCGTCCAGGGAATCGGCGACGGACTCGGCGTGCGGGGCCCGGTGACCTCGCCGACCTTCGTGATCGCGCGGGTGCACCCGTCGTTGCGCGGCGGCCCCGACCTCGTGCACGCCGACGCGTACCGGCTCGGCAGCCGGCTGGAGGTGGATGACCTCGATCTCGACGCTGACCTCGACCACTCGGTCACCGTCGTCGAGTGGGGCGAGGGCCTGGTCGAGAGCCTGGCCAGCGGGCACCTGCGGATCACCATCGACCGGCCGCGGCCCGCGCACGCGGCGGAGAGCGTGCCCGCGCCAGTGCCTGGGCACGCGCCAGTCCCCGCGCCCGCGCCCGCGCCAGTGCCCGCGCCCGCGCCAGTGCCCGCGCACGCGCCAGTGCCCGCGCACGCGCCAGCGCCGGGGGTCGGCGCCGGCGGCGAGCCGGAGCACGGCCCGGACGATGAGGTCAGGCGGGTGACGGTGGCCGGCTACGGCGGCAGGTGGGAAGCGGCCGCGGACCGGCTGAGGGCGGTGCTCGCCGAGCAGCCGGGATAGACCGCGGCACGGCGATGCGACGACAATTGTTCCGATCTGTCGCCCCTCGGCCCGGTCGACGCCAGTACACTGCGGGGATTCGGAACAGCTTGCCGTCGTCACGGACGGTCTGATGCCTGTCAGGAGGCGCGCCGTGACTGAGCAGGGCTACCCGCCTCGCCAGCCTGACCTTCCCGACCCCCGCGGACGTCACGGCCGGTCGAGGACCTCGCAGCAGCCCCGCAAGACCGGCTGGCAGGTGCTCGACAGCTTCGACGACGGCTCCGACTCCGAGTCCGACCTGCCGCCGTGGGCGGTGCCCGGCGGCATCGAGCCGCTGAGGCCGGCCCGCAGGCCGCCCAGGCCGGCCCGCGTGCCCGAGCAGCTAGGGCACGGGGAGCCTGCCGAGTTCGACGGGCCGGGTGAGCCGGGTGAGTTCGACGGGCCGGGTGAGGCGGGTGAGTTCGACGGGCCGGGCGAGTTGGGCGGTCCCGACCAGGACGGACCAGGCCGGACCGGCAGGAGGCCTCGCCGCAGCCGGGTGGCAGCGGCTCGCCGCCGCCGCTCCAAGCGCAGGCTGGTGACCTGGGGAGGCACCGCGATCGTGATCGCGGCACTGGTGGCCGGCGGAATCCTGGTGACCAGGTCGAAGGCGCCGACGAGCCCGTTCGTGACGACGCTCCAGAAGGGCGAGTTCCAGAGCGTGCCGGACGCCTGCAAGGTCCTCGGGACGGCCGACCTGCACCGGGTGCTGAACGGAACTCCCAAGAGCATCCAGCCGTACAACGACCAGGCTCAGAGCCGGTGCACCTACACGGTCGACGCGAAGCCGATCTTCCGGGTCCTGATCATCACCGTGCAGGCCTACCAGCCGAGCCTGACAGTGTCAGGCAACGGCAGCGCCACGGCCAACGCCAAGTACAACTTCGCGGAGCAACGTCGGCTGCTGATCAAGCCGTCCAAGCACACGCCGGAGCCGCCGGCGACCGTCACCGCGGTCGGCGGGCTGGGCAGCGAGGCGTTCAGCGCCGTCCAGGTCTTCCGCAGCGGCTCGGTCACCGACCTGGTGACCGTGCTGGCCAGATACGGCAACGTGCTGATCACGGCCAGCCTGGAGGGGCAGGCCAGCGGCGGCTTCGGGCCGGTCAGGATCGCCGGGCTCCGCTCCGGGGCGCTGACCGTGACCGGTATCGTGTTCGCCAAAGTCAAGACCGAGCCCACGGTCGGCTGACGGATACCGGCCGGGCCGCCTCCGCCCGGATCGGTGACTACGCTGAGACACCGTGCTCCTCCTCGCATTCGACACGGCCACCCCCGCGGTCACGGTCGCGCTGCATGACGGCCTCGGCGTCGTCGCGCACGAGACCGCGGTCGACGCCCGCCGCCATGGCGAGCTGCTCGCCCCGTCGATCGGCAGGGTCCTGGACAAGGCCGGGGCCGGCCCGGCCGACCTGACCGCGATCGCCGTCGGCACCGGGCCGGGCCCTTACACCGGCCTGCGAGTCGGCCTGGTCACCGCGCGGGTGCTCGGCAGCGCGCTGTCGGTGCCGGTAGACGGCATCTGCACGCTCGACATCATCGCGGCGGAAGCCAGAGCCGAGGCCGCGGCGCGCGAGTTCGTCGTGGCCACCGATGCCAGGCGCAGGGAGGTCTACTGGGCGCGTTACTCCGCGACCGCGGAGCGGCTGTCCGAGCCTCAGGTCAGCCGGCCCGCCCTGGTCCCGGCCGGCTGCCCGGTCGCCGGGGAGGGCCCGCGCCTGCACGCCGAGCTGGCCGAGGCCGGCCATACGATCGGGCCGCGCTATCCCTCGGCCGTCCAGCTCGCGCAGATCGCCGCCGACCGCCTCGCCCGCGGCGCCCCTGCCGCCCCGCCCGAGGCCAGGTACCTGCGCCGCCCCGATGCCAGGGAGCCAGGCCCGCCCAAGCGAGTCACGCCATCAGCGAGCTGCGGGGGCGCGGCGTCGCCTGGACGCCGGAGCGAGGAACGAGCGACGAGGGAAGGCGGCGGTGAAGGGCGATGGGGACGTGGGCCGGGGCCCGGGGGCGAGCGGGAGACATGAGCGCGTCGGGCATCATGCTGCGCCCGATGACCGCGACCGACCTTGACCAGGTCGTCGAGCTCGAGCGGGCCGTATTCGGGGAGGAGGCCTGGACCAGGCAGATGCTCGCCGGGGAGCTCGAGCAGCAGCCAGCCAGCCGGTACTACCTGGTCGCCGAGGACCGCGGCCAGATCGCGGGCTACGCGGGCCTGCTCGGCGTGGGCTGGCAGGGTGACGTGCTGACCCTGGCCGTGGCGACCGGCAGGTGGGGGCGCGGGATCGGCTCCGCGCTGCTCCAGGCGCTCCTCGCCGAGGCGGCCAGGCGCGGCTGCACCGAGGTCTTCCTCGAGGTGCGGACGGACAACAGCCGGGCGCAGGAGCTGTACCGCAGGCATGAGTTCACCGAGGTCGGGATCAGGCGGGGGTACTACCAGCCCTCAGGCGCCGACGCGCTGGTGATGCGGCACCGCCTGGCCCGCCCCCGCGACGAAGGTGAGCGCCGATGACCGCGCCGCTGGTGCTCGGAATCGAGTCGTCGTGCGACGAGACCGGGGTTGGCCTGGTCCGCGGCCACGACCTGCTTGCCGACGCGGTCGCATCCAGCGTCGACGAGCACGCGCGGTTCGGCGGCGTGGTGCCCGAGGTGGCGAGCCGGGCCCACCTGGAGGCGATGGTTCCGGTCGTGCGGCGGGCGCTCGGCGCGGCCGGGGTCGGCCTCGGCCAGGTCGACGCGATCGCGGTCACCGCGGGTCCCGGGCTGGCCGGCGCGCTGCTGGTCGGGGTGTGCGCCGCCAAGGCCTACGCGCTCGCGCTCGGCAAGCCGCTGTACGGGGTCAACCACCTGGCCGCGCACATCGCCGTCGACCAGCTTGAGCACGGCGCCCTGCCCGCCCCCGCGGTCGCACTGCTGGTCTCGGGCGGGCACTCGTCGCTGCTGCTCGTCCGCGGCCTGGCCGGCGACATCGCGCCGCTCGGCGCGACCATTGACGACGCGGCCGGCGAGGCCTACGACAAGGTGGCCAGGCTGCTCGGGCTGCCCTTTCCCGGCGGGCCGCCGATCGACGCCGCCGCCCGGGCCGGCGACCCGCGCGCGGTCGCGTTCCCGCGGTCGAAGTACCGCGACGGCACGTCCGACTTCTCCTTCTCGGGGCTGAAGACGGCGGTGGCGCGCTGGGTCGAGGCCAGGCAGGCGGCCGGCCTGCCGGTTCCGGTCCCCGACGTCGCCGCCTCCTTTCAGGAGGCGGTCGCCGACGTGCTGACCCGCAAGGCCGTCGACGCGTGCCTGGCGCACGGCGTCGACCACCTGGTGATCAGCGGCGGCGTGGCGGCCAACTCGCGGCTGCGGACGCTCGCCGCGCAGCGCTGCGAAGCGGCCGGGATCCGGTTGCGGGTGCCCAGGCCCGCGCTGTGCACCGACAACGGGGCCATGGTGGCGGCGCTGGGATCGGACCTGGTCGCGGCCGGCGCGGAGCCCTCGGGGGCGGGCCTGGCCGCCGATTCCGGGCTGCCGGTCACGCAGGTCCTGGCCGCGTGAGAGCGAACGGGCAGCCGGTCAGCGCCGCACCGTTCGCAGGGCGATCGTCCACAGCGGCATGGTGAACTCGCCGGCCGCCGTATGCGGCGCCGCGGCCAGGTGCTCGCGCACGCGCGTGAGCACCGCTTCGCGCTCGGCCGGCTCCATGATCAGGAACATCGAATGGGTGCGCATGGTAGCGATCAGCGACTCGGCTGTCCTGACCTGCCCGTGTTCGAATCCCGCATCCTCCGGCGGCCAGAAGGGACCGGCTCCAGGCCCGCGCAGCCACGCCGTGATCCCGTCCTCATCGTCGGCGAACGAGGTGAACGCGGCCATGGTCCGCCGGCCCATGGCCCGGTGCAGCCCGGACACCCAGTCGACCCGGTCGTCGTCGGCGTTCCACAGCCCGGCGAACACGCCGCCAGGCGCCAGCACCCTCGCGATCTCCGGCATCGCCAGGTCCAGGTCGAACCAGTGGGCCGACTGGCCGGCGAGCACCGCGTCGACCGAGCCGTCGGGGAGCGGAATCGCCTCGGCCCGGCCAGCCGCGGCCGTCGCCCAGGGCAGCCGGCGCCGCAACTCGGCCAGCATGTCCTGGTCGGGCTCGACGGCGACGACATGCGGCGGGATTCCGTCCAGCCGCAGGCTCGCAAGCTGGGCGGTGAGCTTGCCCGTCCCGGCGCCGAGGTCGAGAATCTCGGTCGGGCGCCTGGCCAGGCGACGAGCAGGCTGGAGCGCCCAGGTGACTGCGGTGTCCGGGTAGTCTGGCCGGTGCTCGGCGTAGGCGGAGGCCGCCGCGCCGAACGAGGCCGCACGGCGAGCGTGCTCCTTCTCCGCCACCAGCGCGGACGCTTCGTGATCGGCTGGCTTGTCCATGACCGGCACCCTAGCCGCACGGCATGGGCTTGACGATGCCGCGTGACCCGGCTACTGTGCGGACTTGGCACTCGATGGTATAGAGTGCTAATGCGACACCGATGGTCTGGCACCCGCGACGGCAGGCCCGATGGTCGCCTCTCTAGTAACTCAGCTAGCCCTTTCCGGAGGGGGAGGTCAGATCGTGACGACCGCCACCAAGGTTGTTATCAAGCCGCTCGAAGACCGGATCGTTGTGCGCCCGCTCGATGCCGAGCAGACCACCGCGTCCGGCCTTGTCATCCCCGACACCGCCAAGGAGAAGCCGCAGGAAGGCGAGGTCATCGCCGTCGGGCCAGGCAGGTTCGACGACGCTGGCGCCAAGCGCGTCCCGATGGACGTGAAGAAGGGCGATGTCGTGCTGTACAGCAAGTACGGCGGCACCGAAGTGAAGTACGCGGGCGAGGAGTACCTGGTGCTCTCGGCCAGGGACGTGCTCGCGATCATCGAGAAGTAAGCGAGCAGATCCCACGGCGCGGGCCCGGCTCGTGCCCGGCGCGCGCGAGCGCGTCACCCGCCGCCCCGGATCGGCCGGCGCCACAGGAGCGCAGTTCTCCTGCGGTATCCGGCCAGCCCGGGGCGGCGGCATGAAACCTGACTGAGTACGACCATTGACCAACGATCAGCTGAGGTGCTGCATGGCCAAGAGCCTGGATTTCGATGAGGAAGCGCGGCGGGCGCTTGAGCGCGGTGTCGACAAGCTCGCGGACGCCGTCAAGGTGACCCTCGGCCCGCGGGGCCGCAATGTGGTCATCGACAAGAAGTGGGGCGCTCCGACGATCACCAACGACGGCGTGACCGTCGCGAAGGAGATCGAGCTGGAGAACCCGCAGGAGAACCTGGGCGCCCAGCTCGCCAAGGAGGTCGCCACCAAGACCAACGACGTGGCCGGCGACGGCACCACGACGGCGACCGTGCTGGCGCAGGCGATGGTGCACGAGGGTCTGCGTTCGGTCGTGGCGGGGGCCAACCCGATGTCGCTGAAGCGCGGCATCGACGCCGCCGCCGCCGCGGTCTCCGAGGCGCTGCTGAAGAGCGCCCGGGAGGTCGAGGAGCGGAACGATATCGCCGACGTGGCGACGATCTCGGCGCAAGACGCGAAGGTCGGCACGATCATCGCCGACGCGTTCGACAAGGTCGGCAAGGACGGCGTGATCACCGTCGAGGAGTCGGCGACGATGGGCCTCGAGCTGGAGTTCACCGAGGGCCTGCAGTTCGACAAGGGCTACATCTCGGCGTACTTCATCACCGACCAGGACCGGATGGAGGCCGTGCTCGAGGACGCCTCCATCTTGCTGCACAACGGCAAGATCTCGGCCATGACCGACCTGCTGCCGCTGCTGGAGAAGATCGCCCAGTCGCGCAAGCCGCTGCTGATCATCGCCGAGGACGTCGACGGCGAGGCGCTGTCCACCCTGGTGGTCAACAAGATCCGTGGCCTGCTGAACGTCGTGGCGGTCAAGGCGCCAGGGTTCGGCGACCGGCGCAAGGCCATGCTCGACGACATGGCCATCCTGACGGCCGGCGAGGTCGTCAGCGAGGAGGTCGGCCTGAAGCTCGAGCTCGCCGGGACTGAGGTGCTCGGCAGTGCTCGCCGCGTGACGGTGACCAAGGACACCACCACGATCATCGACGGGGCCGGCCAGCAGGACGCGATCAACGACCGCATCCGCCAGCTCAAGGCCGAGATCGAGGCGTCGACCTCGGACTGGGACTCCGAGAAGCTCCAGGAGCGGGTCGCCAAGCTGGCCGGCGGCGTGGCCGTGCTGCGGGCCGGCGCCGCCACCGAGGTCGAACTCAAGGAGAAGAAGCACCGGCTGGAGGACGCCATCTCGGCGACCAGGGCCGCGATCGAGGAAGGCATCGTGGCCGGCGGCGGCAGCGCGCTGATCCAGGCCTCGTTGGCGCTCGGCGACCTGGGCATGTCCGGCGACGAGGCGACCGGCGTGGCCGTGGTCCGCAAGGCGCTGCTCGAGCCCTGCCGGTGGATCGCGCTGAACGCCGGTGCCGAGGGCGGCGTCGTGATTGCCGCCGTCGCCGACCTGCCGGCCGGTCACGGCTACAACGCGGAGACCGGCGAGTACGGCGACCTCATGGCCCAGGGCGTCATCGACCCGGTCAAGGTGACCAGGTCGGCCGTGCAGAACGCCGCGTCGATCGCCGGCATGCTCTTGACCACCAAGGCGCTGGTGACCGACAAGCCGGAGAAGGAAGAGGCCGAGGCCGGTCACGGCCACGGTCACACGCACTGACCGAGAGCCGAGGGCGGGCCGGGACTCCTTGTGGAGTCCCGGCCCGCCCCCGTTGTCCGGCCGGTCGGCCCCGACTCACCGAGGGATCCTCGCCGAGCGCAGCCCTCGGTCTGTGCAGCCGATCGATCCGGGGATTCATCCGGATGGGCCGGATGAATCCCCGGATCCATCGCAGGGCTGGTCGCCGGCGCGACCGCAGGGCTGGTCGCCGGCGCGACGTTCAGCCTGATCACGTCGGCGTCGCGGCAGTCGGCGGGGGAGCAATGTTGACAAATAAGTAGCATTGCTTTTGCCCGCGCGAAAGCGCGGATATAGCGCACGCCACAAGGCGCGCCGTTTATTTGATGTCGGCTTCCATGATTAAGCAGCCCCTTTACCTGGGCATCATGCGTTCATGACGCTCGATGCGTGACGGCATGGCGCCAAGGGGGGACGCATGACACGGCAGGCTGTCAGCGACCGCGACCGCGACCGCGACCGCGACCGGGCCGGGGCGACCACCGACCCGGGCGGGCTGGCCGGGTGCGGCCGTCCGGCCGATATCGACTCGCTGATCAGGCAGATCCGGCCGATGGTGGTCAGGTACTGCCTGGCCAGGCTGGGGAACCTGGCCTCCCGTCACCAGATGGCAGAAGACGTGGCGCAGGAGGTCTGCATCGCCGTCCTTACCGCGCTGCCGAGATACCGGGACATGGGTCGGCCATTCGCCTCCTTTGTCTTCGGCATTGCGTCCCATAAGGTCGCCGATGCCAGGCGGTCCGCGGCCCGGCTGGCGATTCCGGTCGACGACCTGCCCGATGCCCCCGACGACCAGCCGGGTCCCGAGGAGGCCGCGGTCGCCAGGCTGGAGGCGCAGCGGGCCAGGGCGCTGCTGGCGCGGCTCCCCGGCCACCAGCGCGAGTTGCTGGTCCTGCGCGTGCTCACCGGGCTGTCGGCGGAGGAGACCGGCGCGGCGCTCGGCATGTCGGCCGGCGCGGTCCGGGTGGCGCAGCACCGGGCGCTGGGCAGGTTGCGCGCGATCGCGGTCGAGCAGCGCTACGGCAGCAGCGCCTAGCGTGGCCGGGCGGGCCTGCCCCGCTTAGCCTGGCCGGGCGGGCCTGCCGCGAACCCGCGGCCGCTACCCGGCTGGCTGGTCGAGCCGGCGTGACTCCCTGGCCGCCCAGAACAGTGAGCCGGCGGCCAGGACGGCGACCGAGCCGATCACCAGCGTGGGCCCGGTGCCCGCGTGCAGGAACGCGGCCGCGCCGGCGAACCCGCCGAGCAGCATCGCCGCCACGGCGGCGACCCGGCGTGGGGCCTGGGCGTTGCCCCCGAGTGCCGAGTCGGCCGCGAGGCCGGTCAGCGTCATAGTCAGCACGGTCGTGGTCAGGTCGGGCACGGCGAGCCGTCTGATGGTCGCGTTGCGCACGCCCATCCCGAACGCGAGCACGGCGATGATCGTGAACCGGGCCCAGCCGGCCGGCACCGCGGCCGCGCCGAAGGCGACGGCCGCGGCGATCCCGGTGGACACGGCCTCGGTCGCCATCGCCACGGCCAGCAGCCGGCGCCGCGAGGCAAGCAGCTTCGCGGCCCGCCCGGCGGCCGCGGCCCCGAGCACGAACGCGCCGAGCGAGGTCAGGCAGGCCGGTGCCGAGAACCCCGAGGCGCCGGCCGCCGCGAAGCCGAGCAGCACCACGTTGCCGGTCATGTTCGCGGTGAAGACATGGCCGAGTCCCAGGTAGCTGACCGCGTCGACCAGCCCGCTGATCACGGTCAGCACGAGCAGGGTCCCGACCAGCAGCCTGCCCGGGCCGGCGGGCGCGGCGGCGGCGGTCATCAGGGCAGGCGCACGCTGCCGTCGGCCAGTAGCGTCCAGCCCGGATTGTGCGCGACCTCCCACGGGTGCCCGTCCGGGTCGACGAACACTCCCGAGTAGCCGCCCCAGAAGGTCTCCTCAGGCTCCCGCCCGATCCGGGCACCGGCCGCCCTGGCCTCCTCGATCACGGCGTCGACGGCGGCGGGCGAGGTCACGTTGTAGGCCAGCGTCACGCCGCCCCAGCCGCCGGAGTCGGTGACGGCGCTGTCGTGGGCCAGCATCGCCCGGTCCCACAGCCCGAGCACCATCCCGCCCGCCTGGAAGAACACGACGTCGTCCGCGGGCGAGCTGCCCGGCGCCCAGCCAAGCGCCGTGTAGAACCGCCTGGCCAGCGACAGGTCGCTGACGCCCAGCGTGATCACGCTCACTCGCTGCTCCACCGGCTCACTGTAGCCGCCCGCGGGTTCCGCGGGCCACGACCGGTGTCGGGTAATCCGGTTGGCACGCGGGCGCCGGACCCCGCAAGCTTGATGCATGCCCGACGCCCCGGACGGCTCCCGCGACGCGTCCTCCGGCAGCCCGGCGGCCGCCGGACCGCGCGAGTACGCGGCGCGGCTGACCGCCGAGATGGCCGCGCTGCTCGGCCCGGCGCTGGCGGGCGCGTACCTGCACGGTTCGGCCGCGCTCGGCGGCTGGGTCGCGCAGCGTAGCGACGTCGACGTCCTGTTC
Source organism: Streptosporangiaceae bacterium (assembly GCA_035636335.1). Lineage (GTDB taxonomy): Bacteria > Actinomycetota > Actinomycetes > Streptosporangiales > Streptosporangiaceae > Chersky-822. The sequence goes on along the minus strand of DASPZH010000115.1, from coordinate 3,478 downwards.
GTCGTCGCGGACGACGTGACCGGCGAGGCCGTGGCGGCGGCGGGCGACCTGCTGGCGTGGTCGGCCGGCTGCCCGGGCCGCGGCCTGGAGTGCAGCGTCGTGACCGCCGGCCAGGCCGGGCGGCCCGCGCCGCCGTGGCCGTTCGTCCTGCACCTGGGCTTGCGCGACGGCGCCCCCGCGCTGCACCGCGGGTCCAGCGTGCCGGGCGACGCCGACCTGCTGATGCACTACGCGGTCTGCCGGGCGGTCGGGATCACGCTGGCCGGGCCGTCCCCGGCGGATGCCGTCGGCCAGGTCGCCAGGCCGGTGATCCTGGATTACCTCGCGGGCGAGCTGGCCTGGGGGCTGGCGAACGCGCCGGAGTGCTACGCGGTGCTGAACGCCTGCCGGGCGCTGGTGTACCTGGACGAGGACCGTATCGTCTCCAAGGTCGCGGGCGGGCTGGCGGCACTCGAGCGCGGCAGCGGGCCGCCCGGCCTGGTCAGGCGTGCGCTCGACCAGCAGCGCGGGCGAGTTCCCGAACAGCCACCAGGACCGGACGCGGCCGCGTTCGTCCGCAAGGTGTCAGCCGTCCTGACCGGCCATAACTAGGATGGACTGATGCCAGGCCACCAGCATCTCGGAGTGACATGACCGACGACGCCAAGTTCGGCCCTCCCGCCCTGACCTTCGACGATGTGCTGCTACTGCCAGCTCACTCGCAGCTCCTGCCCAGCGAGGCCGACACCACCGGGCGGCTGACCCGCCGGGTCAGGCTGCGCGTGCCGCTGCTGTCCTCGGCGATGGACACCGTCACCGAGTCGACCATGGCGGTCGCGATGGCCAGGCAGGGCGGCGTGGGTGTGCTGCACCGCAACATGTCGATCGACGAGCAGGCGCACCAGGTCGACATCGTCAAGCGCTCGGAGGCCGGGATGATCACCAACCCGGTCACGTGCGGTCCCGACGCCACGATCAGCGAGGTCGAGGAGCTGTGCGCCAGGTACCGGATCTCCGGCCTGCCCGTGGTATCCCCCGACGACCTGCTGCTCGGGATCATCACCAACCGGGACATCAGGTTCGAGCAGGACCACAGCCGCCGCGCGGTCGAGCTGATGACGCCGATGCCGCTGGTGACGGCGCCCGTCGGGGTGTCGCGCGAGCAGGCGCTGCGGCTGTTGTCGGAGAACAAGGTCGAGAAGCTGCCGCTGGTGGACGCTCAGGGACTGCTCCGCGGGCTGATCACGGTCAAGGACTTCACGAAAAGCGAGAAGTTCCCTTACGCAACGAAGGACGCACAAGGCCGCCTCATGGCCGGCGGCGCGGTGGGAGTCGGCGAGGACGCCAAGCGGCGGGCTCAGGCGCTGATCGACGCCGGTGCCGACTTCCTGGTCGTCGACACCGCGCACGGCCACGCCCAGGCGGTGCTCAACATGGTGGCGCAGCTCAAGGCCAACGCCAGGGTCGATGTGGTCGGCGGCAACGTGGCGACCAGGGCGGGGGCTCAGGCGCTGCTCGACGCCGGCGCCGACGCGATCAAGGTCGGGGTCGGCCCGGGGTCGATCTGCACGACCCGGGTGGTGGCCGGGGTGGGCGTACCGCAGATCACCGCGATCTACGAGGCCGCGATGGCGGCGAGGCTGGCCGGGGTCCCGGTGATCGGCGACGGCGGCGTCCAGTACTCCGGCGACATCGCCAAGGCCATCGCGGCGGGCGCCGACACCGTGATGCTCGGCGGGCTGCTCGCGGGCTGCGAGGAGGCGCCGGGCGAGATGGTGATGATCGGGGGCGAGCAGTACAAGCGCTACCGCGGCATGGGCTCGGTCGGCGCCATGCGCAACCGCGAGCGCGGCCGGTCGTACTCCAAGGACAGGTACTTCCAGGACGACGTCCTGCGCGAGGACAAGCTCGTGCCCGAGGGCATCGAGGGCCGGGTACCGTACCGGGGGTCGGTGGCCGCTGTCGTCGGCCAGCTCGCCGGCGGGCTGCGAGCAGCGATGGGTTACTGCGGCGCGCGGACCATCGCCGACCTGCAGGACGCGCGGTTCACCCAGATCACCGGCGCCGGGCTGGTCGAGAGCCACCCGCACCACGTCCACATGGTCGCCGAGGCGCCGAACTACGCCGGCCCGGCGACCTGACCGAGGGATCCCCGCCGAGGGATCCCCGCCGAGCGCAGCCCTCGATCTGTGCAGCCCTCGCTCTGTGCAGCCCTCGGCCTGTGCAGCCCTCGGTCTGCTCACCCGGATGGATCCGGGGATTCATCCGGGTGGAGCCGGATGAATCCCCGGATCCATCGCGGGGCTGGTCGCCGCCGGGTCGCGGGGCTGGTCGCCGAAGGGAGCACGCGCCGTCGCGCACGAGTACCGCGGCACTGCGGGCTGGGGGACGAGCAGCCTGGCAGACTGATCAGCGTGACGCAGATGGAGATCGGCCGCGGCAAGAGCGGTCGCCGCGCGTACGCGCTCGACGAGATCGGGATCGTGCCGTCGCGCCGGACCAGGCGGCCGGAAGATGTCTCGATAGCCTGGCAGATCGACGCCTACCGGTTCGAGTTGCCGCTGGTGACGGCGCCGATGGACAGTGTCGTCTCGCCCGCCACGGCGATCGCGATCGGCAAGCTCGGCGGCTTGGCGGTGCTGGACGTCGAGGGCATGTGGACCAGGTACGACGACCCTGAGCCGCTGCTGGCCGAGGTGGCCGCGCTGGACGACGCCGCCGCGACCGCGCGGCTGCAGCAGATCTACGCCGAGCCGATCAAGGACGACCTGATCGGGCAGCGGATCTCGGAGATCAGGAAGGCCGGGGTGACGATCGCCGCCAGGCTGTCGCCGCAGCGCACGCTCAAATACCACAAGGCGGTGATCGATGCGGGCGCCGACTTCTTCGTCATCCGGGGCACGACTGTTTCCGCCGAGCATGTCTCGAGCCAGGCCGAGCCGCTGAACCTCAAGCACTTCATCTACGAGCTCGATGTGCCGGTGATCGTCGGCGGCTGCGCCACCTACACGGCCGCCCTGCACCTCATGCGCACCGGCGCGGCCGGCGTCCTCGTCGGGTTCGGCGGCGGCTCCGGCCAGACCACGGCGGCCGTGCTCGGCGTCAAGGTGCCGATGGCCAGCGCCATCGCCGACGTGGCTGCCGCCCGCCGGGAGTACCTGGACGAGTCGGGCGGCCGTTACGTCCACGTGATTGCCGACGGCGGGATGACCCGCAGCGGCGACATCGCCAAGGCGCTCGCGCTCGGCGCCGACGCGGTCATGGTCGGCTCGCCGATCGCCAGGGCCGCCGAGGCACCCGGGCGCGGCTACCACTGGGGCAGCGAGGCGCACCACCCGGAACTGCCGCGCGGGAACCGGCTCAGGGTCGGCACGATCGGGACGCTGGCGCAGATCGTGCACGGCCCGTCCACGGTCGCCGACGGCTCGATGAACCTGATGGGCGCGCTGCGGCGGACGATGGCGACGTCGGGGTACTCGGACCTGAAGGAGTTCCAGCG
>DASPZH010000114.1:0-2992 GCA_035636335.1 Streptosporangiaceae bacterium | reverse complement strand
GCCAGCGCCGGCCCTGGTCGCTGCTGGTGCTGCTCAGCGTGGCCCAGTTCATGGTCATTCTTGACGCCACCGTGGTGAACGTGGCCCTGCCGTCGATCGCCCGGTCGCTCAGCTTCGGCGCGGGTGGCCTGCAGTGGGTTTTCACGGCATACGTGCTGGCGAGCGGCGGGCTGGTGCTACTCGGCGGACGGGCCGCAGACCTGGCGGGCCGGCGCCGGATCTTCCTGGCAGGCCTGGCAGTGTTCACCGCCGCATCGCTGGCCAGCGGCCTGGCCCCGACGGCAGCCGTGCTGATAGCCGCCAGGGCCGGCCAGGGACTCGGCGCGGCGCTGCTCACGCCTGCCGCCCTGTCGATCATCACGACCACGTACGCGGGCGCGCAGCGCGCTGCCGCGCTCGGGGCGTGGGGCGCGATAGGCGGCGCCGGGGCCGCCGCGGGCGTGCTGGCCGGCGGGATCCTGACAAGCTGGCTCGGCTGGCGCTCAGTCTTCCTGGTGAATGTGCCAGCCGGCCTGGCTGCCGGCCTGCTGGCCCTGCACATGGTGCCGCGGTCCGCAGCAGCGCGCCGGTTCGGCCGCGAGCTCGACCTGCCCGGCGCGGCACTGGCAGTGGCCGGCCTGGTAACCATCGTGTACACACTGGCCGGCGCTCCGGCTCACGGCTGGGCATCCGCTCGCACGCTGCTGTTGCTCGCCCTCGGCGTCGTCCTGCTGGCGGCGTTCGCGGCGGTAGAGCGCCGGACCCGGCGCCCGCTGCTGCCGCCGCGGATCTGGCGCACCCGGTCGCTGGTGGCGGGCGTGCTGGTAATGCTGGGCGCGACCGGAGTGCTCGTCGGCACGTTCTTCCTGAACTCGCTGTACCTGCAGGGCGTCCAGGGCTCCTCGGCATTGCGCGTTGGCCTGGAGTTCCTGCCGCTCGCGCTGGTCATAGGGGCGGGCGCCCACCTCGCCTCCCGGCTGCTGCCGCAGCTTGGCTCCCGGCTGGTGATCGTCGCGGGCCTGGTCCTGATGGGCGGGGGAGCGCTGCTGCTGACCACGGTCTCGGCCAGGTCCGGCTACCTGACCGGGCTGCTGCCCGGCCTGCTCGTCATCGGCGCCGGCACCGGCCTGGTGCTGCCCGCGGCCGCGATCACCGCCATGAGCGACATCGCCGAGGAGCACGCGGGACTGGCGTCCGGCCTGATGACCGCCGCGCACGAGATCGGGGCGGCGCTCGGGGTTGCGGTCTTCTCGGCAGTCGCGGTAGCGGTCGACGGCGGGATCGCGGCCGGTTACCGGCACGGGTTCGCCGTCGCGGCCGCGATCGCCGCCGGGATCGCGCTCATCGCGGCCTTCGCCGCCCCGGTAGTGCGGCCCGCGGCCGGTGTCCGGGTGGCGGTGCACTGATATGGCCGCCCACCGAACTGCCAGCTACCACCGGGAAATCGCCGGCCGGAACGTTGAGGCGATCCTCGACGCGGCCGAGGAACTGCTTGAGCTGCAGGGACATGCCACCATCTCGGCAGTCGCCGCCCAGGCGGGCGTATCGCGCGTCACGGTGTACGCCCATTTCCCGACCTGGGACGCGCTGCTGGAAGCGGCCGTCGAACGCGCCGTGGGCCGGACGATGAAGGCGCTGGAGTCCGCGAGCCCCGACGACGGACCTCCAGCCGAAGCCCTGGACCGGGTGCTCGCCGGGGCCTGGCAGCATCTGGCCCGCTACGGCGCCATGGCACAGGCGGTCGCAGAACTGCTGACCCCGGACGCAGTCGCGCGGACACATCAGGCCGCGCACCAGGCGATCGGCACGCTGCTGGCGCGCGGCCAGGCGGACGGCTCTTTCCGCACCGACCTGCCGGCTAACTGGCTGGTGACGGCTTGCATCACCCTCATCCACGCCTGCGCGGACGGGGTCCGGGCGGGCCAGATCGACGAGCGCGATGCCGCCCGCATCCTCCGCACGTCGGTCCGCGATCTGTTCATCGGGACAGGTAGGTAACTCGCGATGCCAATGCACAACGCTGACGAGGCGATCAGCAGTGACCTGACCGCGCCGCATGCGGACACGGCCCGGCGGGCGCGCCGAATCGCCGGGCTGCGCCGCAACAGCCTGGGCATCTCGCTGATGCTCATCGCCGAGTACGGACTCGGCATCGGCGTCAACCTCTACGTCCATGTCCCGGCCGCCGGCCGGGGGAACGGGATCGCGTCCGCGCTCGGCCGGGTGCTGACGAGCCAGCCCGTAGTGCTCGCTGTGCACGCCGGACTGGGCCTGCTCTTGCTGGTCGCTGCGGCGAACGTGCTAACTCGCGCCATCCGCGCCCGGCACCGATTCGCCATCGCGGCCTCGGTGACTGGTCTGCTTGCCATCGGCGGGGCGGCGGTCGGCGGCGCGAGCTTCGTCAGCGATGGCAAGGCAGGCGCGTCCATGGCGATGGCTGTCCTGACCGGCATCGCTCTCGTGTGCTATCTGGGAAACCTGTTCGGTGTTCGGCCGACGGCGCCGCGATGACCGGCTTCTTCGCCCTGGCGCCGATCGGGGTAGTCCGCGGCGGCCGGACCGAGATCTTCAAGGATCACTGGGCCCGGTGGAGGCGCGGCTGATTCCTGGATCCGGCCGTGCTGGACCCCGACGCCACCGCCGGGCTCAGCGAGTTCTCGCACATCGAGGTCGTCTTCCATTTCGACCGGGGAGACCAGGGTCCGGCGCGGCGCATCGCATCCGCGCGGCAACCCGGCCTGGCCGCGGGTCGGCGTGCTGGCCGGCCATTCCCGGTGCGGCCGAATCACCTCGGCATCTCCCGCTGCGAACTGCTGCGGGTGAGCGGGCTGGAGCTGACCGTGCGCGGCCTCGACGCGATCGATGGAACCCCGATCCTGGACATCAAGCCGTACGCGACCGGATTCCAGCCAGCCGGGCCGGTGCGAGAGCCCGCCTGGATACGGGGGTGGACCTGCAACGGAACCGGAACGCACGTTAAGCCGGTTCGGGCGTTTCAGGATGTTCGCCCGGC
>DASPZH010000113.1:0-6068 GCA_035636335.1 Streptosporangiaceae bacterium | reverse complement strand
GGTCGCTGAGCAGGATCGGGCGCAAGTACCCGCCGTTCCAGCCCGGCGACCTGCCGCGCACGGGCAGCGGCGCGCTGCCCAGGTCCGGCGTGCACTGGGTGGAGCCCAGGCTGGTCGCCCAGGTGGCGTTCACCGAGTGGACGAGCGCGGGCCAGCTTCGGCATCCGCGGTATCTCGGGCTGCGGCGCGACAAGGATCCCGCCAGCGTCGTGCGCGAGGTGCCGCGGGCGGCTAGTGCCGGACCGGGGCTAGCGCAGGTCGGGGCCGCCCCGCTGCGCGGAGTCGAAGTCGCCGGTGCCGTCCGCCGCCCCGTCGGCGTGGGTATGCGGGTAAGCCGTGCGGCCGCCGACCGGGATGTTCTCCGGGTGCGTTCCCGTGGCCGATACCAGCTTGATCTGGACGAACCGCTTGATGTCTCGCCACCCCAGCGCCAGCGCGGCGCCGACGGCCGCGACTGCGCCGAGCTTGAGCGTGGTCTTGATCACCTGTACCATCCCCCGTCACGCCATCTGGGAGGGCTCGCCATCCTCGGGTAGCGGGTCAGTCGGCAGCTAGTTGCTCCCGCCGTCATCATCGCATGGCCGATCGGACGGCAACAGCAGCTCCCGCGGCCAGGCCGGCCCCGACCCCGGCCGCCGCTCCGGCCGCGGCCAGCCTGCTCGCCGTCGTGGGCTCGGCCGGCCGCGGTGCGGCCTGCCGCTCGGGATGATCGCGGGGTAGTTCGGTCGCGCAGGCCAGCAGCTCCGCCAGGTGCATGGCCTCGCGGCCGCCGCTGTCGAGTTCGTGGATCTGCGTCCGGCAGCTGAACCCGTCGGCCAGGATGACCGTGTCGGGGGCCGCGTCGCGGAGCCGTGGAAGCAGCACCCGCTCGGCGAGCGCGCGGCTCACGTCGCCGTGGCCAGGCTGGAAGCCGAAGTTGCCGGCCAGCCCGCAGCAGCCGGACTCCAGCGGCTCGGCCGTTGCGCCGGCGGCACTGAGCAGCCCGGCCTCCGCATCCCACCCGAGCACCGCGTGCTGGTGGCAGTGCACCTGGGCCAGCACCTGCCGGCGCACAGGCGGCGGCTGCCAGCCGGGCGTGTGCTCGGTAAGCAGCTCGGCCAGGGTGAGCGTGTGGTCGCGCAGCCTCAGCACGTCCTGGTCGGCGTGGAAGAGCTCGGCGGCATCGGAGCGGAACACCGTCGTGCAGCTCGGCTCCAGGCCGACGACGTAGCCGCCGCCCCTGACGTGCTCGGCCAGCCGGGCCACGGTGCGGCTGAGTATTCGCTTGCCGGTCCTGAGCTGACCGGTGGAGATCCAGGTCAGGCCGCAGCACAGCGGCTCGGCCGGGATCTGCACGGACCAGCCGGCCTCCTCAAGCACGCGCACGGCCGCCTGACCGACATGTGGATGGAAGTAGTTGGTGAACGTGTCGGGCCAGAGCAGCACGGTGCCGAGCGAGCCGGCCGCTCGCGGCGAATGCCCGTTCTGGCTCGCCCCGGCGTCCGCGGCCTGGCCGCCCGCGAGCGCGCGCCTGGCGTGCCAGCGCTGCAGGCTCTCCCCGGCGAACAGCGGCGCCTCGCGCGGCTCGATGCCGGCCGCCAGCGCCGCGATCCGGTGCAGCCCGCGGGCGTGGGTGAGCGCGTTCGCGGCCCCGGCGAGCCGCAGGCGGGAGACCAGCCGCGCGGCCACCGGCAGCCAGCCGAGCGAGAGGTCGGACCGCGGCCGGCGCCATTGCCGGCCGCGGAAGTGCTGGGCCAGGAACTCGGCCTTGTAGGTGGCCATATCCACGTTCGCCGGGCAGTCGGTCTTGCAGCCCTTGCAGGCCAGGCACAGGTCGAGCGCGTCGCGGACGGCGGCGGACCGCCAGCCGTCGCGCACCGGCGAGTCGGCGTGCCCGTTCAGCATCTCGAAGAGCAGCCTGGCCCGGCCGCGGGTGGAGTGCTCCTCCCCGGTGACCTGGTACGAGGGGCACATTACCGCCCCACCGTGGTGCGAGTGCTGGCGGCACTTCCCGACGCCGACGCAGCGGTTGGCCGCGTGGGCGAAGGACCCGCCGTCGTGCGGGTAGCCGAAGAACAGGTGCTGCGAGGTGGCCGGGGCCCAGTCGCCGCCGAGGCGCAGGTGCTGGTCGAGCCGGGCGGGATGGACGACCTTGCCGGGGTTCATCCGGTTGTCCGGATCGAAGATCGCCTTCAGCTCGCCGAACGCCCCGACCAGCCGCTCGCCGAACATCTTCACCAGCAGCTCGCCCCTGGACTGCCCGTCCCCGTGCTCGCCGGACAGCGAGCCGCCGTGCGAGACCACAAGGTCGGCGGCGCTCTCCATGAACCGGCGATAGCGCGCGACTCCCTCCGCGGTGTAGAGGTCGAAGGGAATCCTGGTGTGCACGCAGCCCTGGCCGAAATGGCCGTACAGGCTCGGCATCAAGTCGCTGCTGTAGCCGAACTCATCGTAGAGGCGCTGCAGGTCGCGCAGGTAGCCGCCGAGCCGCTCTGGCGCCACGGCCGAGTCCTCCCAGCCCTCGAAGGTGTCGGGCTGGCCAGGCACGTGAGCGGTCGCGCCGAGGCCCGCCTCGCGCACCTGCCAGAGCTCGTCCTCCCTGGCCGGATCGTCGAAGAACTCGACGCTCGGGTGATGCTCGGTCTCGTGCAGTGCTTCGAGCAGCCCCCGCGCGGACTTGTCGACCTCGGCGGTGGTGTCGCCGCCGAACTGCACCATCAGGAAGGCGCATCCCTCCGGCAGTTCCCGCACGGCCTGCGGGTTGAGGTGCTTGACCTGCTCGTCGCGGATCAGCCGGTGATCGAGTCCCTCGAGCGCGATCGGCTTGTGCGGCAGGATCGCGGGAACCGCGTCGGCGGCCTTGCCGATGCTCGGGTAGCCGAGCACGACCAGGCTGCGCTCGGCCAGCACCGGAACCAGCTTGAGCCTGGCTCGCAGCACGGTGACCAGTGTCGACTCGCTGCCGATCAGCAGGCCCGCGATGTCGAAGTTGTGCTCGGGCAGCAGCGAGTCCAGGTTGTAGCCGGAGACCCGGCGCGGGATGTCCGGATACCGGCGCCTGATCTCGTCGGCGTAGGTGTCGCGCAGCCGGCGCAGCCGGCGGTAGATCTCGGCCCTGCGGTCGCCGCGCCGCTCGATGTCGGCGTACTCCTCATCGCCGGTCGGGCCGCACCAGAACCGGGTCCCGTCGTAGAGCAGCACCTCAAGGGCGGCGACGTTGTCGACCACCTTGCCGGTGCGCTGTGCGGTGGCGCCGCAGGAGTTGTTGCCGATCATGCCGCCGAGCGTGCAGTTCATGTGGGTGGCCGGCTCGGGGCCGAACCGCACCTTGCGGGACGCCAGCTCGGCGTTGAGCACGTCGAGCACGATGCCGGGCTCCACGACGCAGGTCTTGTTGTCGTCGGCGACGCTGACCACCCGGTTGCAGTACTTGGACCAGTCGAGCACGAGGGCCTCGTTCGTGCATTGCCCGGCCAGGCTGGTCCCGCCGCCGCGGGAGAGCACCGGGACCCCGTGCTCCCGGCAGACGGCGACGGCCTTCACCGCCGCGTCGACGGTGCGCGGCACCACGACGCCGACCGGCACCTGCCTGAAGTTCGAGCCGTCGGTCGAATAGGCGGCGCGGCTGCCCGCGTCGAACCGCACCTCGCCGTCGACCCGCTCGGCGAGTTCGCGCCGGAGCCCTGCGGTGTCCGCGCGTCCCGCGGCACCGTCGGCGGCGAGGACGGCGATCCGCCGTCCCGCAAGCTCGCCTGCCATGTGCCCCCCCGCTCTGGGTCGGTGCCGGAGGCCGTCCGGTGCGCGGCGCGCGCGGCCGACGGCAGTGCGTATGCACTGCCCGGCCTGGGCGCGTCAACATGACCGGCGTACGCATTCCAGCCGCGCGGGAACCGATCCCGCGGCGGTCAGGGACGGTCGCCGCTCGCCGGTGCGTGCTCGGATACCTGGTCTTTGCCCCGCTCGGCCGTCGCGGGGTCGCCTTGTCGCGGCCCGTTCCGGTCGGCTTCTGGCACGAGCGGTGCGCCGGGGTCAGGCGTCACCTGCCGGCCTCGAAGCATGGGCGGCCGAGCACGGCGTCACGCCGCGCGTTGCTGCCCGGCTGAGCTCGCCGGCTGCCGCTTCGGCGTCGCCGCGGCGCGCCGCGCTGGCCCGGCCTGGTGGGCGGCGATGCACAGTTCGTACGCGGCCGCGGTCTCGGCCGCGATGCGGTCCCACCGGTAGCGTGATCTGGCCCGGTCGGCGGCGGCAATGCCGAACGCGGTGAGCTTCATCGGCGTGGCCAGCAGGTCGCGCAGCCGCCTGAGGAGAACTTCAGGCCGGCCGGGCGGCAGGAGCAGGCCAGTTGTGCCATCGACGACCGCGTCGGCATGCGCGCCTACCGCGGTCGCCACGACGGGCTTGCCGCAGGCCATCGCGCTGATCGCGGCGGCGCCGTACGGCTCGTAGCGTGCCGCGCTGACGAACACGTCGGCCGAGCGCATCAGGGCGGGCAGGTCCCGGCCGGCGACCCGGCCGGTGAAGGTGACGCGGTCGGCAACGCCCAGCCCGGCGGCCAACTTGCCCAGCTTCTTGCATGCGATGTTCGAGTCAAGCTCGTCCTGGTCGGGTCCGCCCGCGATGACAAGCTCGGCTCCCGGCAGGCCGGGCAGCGCCTTGAACAGCGTGGCGATGTCGGCGTGCTCGGCGAGGGGGCCGACATGGAGCAGCCGCAGCTCGCCGTGGCGCTTGGCGGCGGGACCCTCGGGGTCGAAGCGGCTCGTGTCGACGCCGCAGGGCACCACCCTCACGCTGGTGCCGGGAATCCCGAGTGCCGAAAGCTCGGTGACCTCGTCGGAGGTGGCCGCCAGCACTCCCGTAACGGTCCGCGCGATGCAGGCCTCCATCCGGATCCTGGCGCTCGCCCCGGGACCCGGCACGCCGTAGCGCGCTTCCGCGGTGCCCAGCGACCCGAAACTCTGGATCACCGGAACGGGCTGCTCGCGCGCCGCGAGCAGGGCAGCGAGACCGCTGGTCCAGTGATGCGCGTGCACGATGTCTGGCGTGTCCTTCTTCCAGCGCGCCGCGAGGTAACTGGCAATCTCGGCGACATGCTGGGGAAGCTGGTCGGCGGGAACCGGCGCGGGCGGACCTGCGCTGATGTAGCGGGCGGTCAGGCCGGGCGCGAGCGTCTCGCGGTCCGGCATCCGAGGCTCGGCCTTGCGGGCATAGATGACGACCTTGTGCCCTTCGGCGGCGAGCGCCTGGCCGAGACCGGCGACGTGATCGGCCTGCTCCGCGGCGTACATGTCCGACGCGGTGGCCGGGGCTGAGGCATGCCGTGCGACGAGGGCGATCTTCATCCCTGGGGCCTCCTTGCAGTGTCCGGGGTGATGTCACGCCGCGGATGTCCTGCTAGGCAGCCAGTTCCTGGGGTGTTCTGAGCGCTACGGGCGAGTCACAAGTAGCACCGCAAAACGGAAAAGGCACACCCAAACACCGTCACGCCGTGACAGATAGGGTGTGCCTGCGTCGTAAGCACTGCCTGAGACGCTACCTGAGGTCGGCCTGCCTGTCTAGCTCGCGCGACCCGCTCCGGCGGTGGGACCGGCGCTTCGCGGTCGGCCAGCCAAGCTCGAACCCGCTCAGCCGAAGGCCGCTGGCACCGCAGCGGCGGGCGCGCATAGCATGTCCCTGTCAAGGCATTGGTGTCGTGGCGTGGCTCCGGCGTCGATGCGTCGTGCCGGCCCTGGTCGGGCCTGATCCATGTGGGGGTGCGGCGTGCCGGAGTTCGAGTTCTCGTCCTCCGAGAGCGATGGCACCCTGGTGGTCAGCATGGTCGGCGACCTGGACATCGTCACGAGCCGGCAGCTTGACGACGTGCTGGCCGACTCCCGCGCCAGAATCGACCGGGTGGTGCTCGACCTGTCGGCGGTCGACTTCATGGACACGAGCTCGCTGGCCGTGATCGTTGGCCACTGGAAGAGCCTGGTGGCGGCCGGGGGGTCGCTGGCGCTGGCCGGCGCGAGGTTCCAGTACACCAGGACCTTGTGGATCACCGGCCTGGCTGACCGGATCCCGATGTACGACACCGTCGAGCAGGCGATCGCCGC
>DASPZH010000112.1:0-12857 GCA_035636335.1 Streptosporangiaceae bacterium | reverse complement strand
GAGCACTGCAACGGCCGCGGGCTGATCGTGTCCACCGAACTCACCGAACTTCCCCCCGCACCCGGGCGCAACGGACAGCAGACCGGACCGCCGAAGCCAGGGTCGACCAGGTCCAGGTCGGCGAGGAGCAAGGCGATCGCGCAGGTCGCCGCCAAGACGATCGAGTCCGAGGCGGCTCGGCCCGACGGCGGCGCGATGGCGGACGACCAGACGGTCGAGCCGGCCGCGGCGAGGGCAGCAGCGGCAGCCACTGCAGAGCCGCCGGCCTCGCCGGAGACCGGCCCCGTTGGAGCGGTTACCGCCGGGTCGTCTGGGGCCGGGCGGTCTGGGGCCGGGCGGTCTGGGGCCGGGGCGGCGGGTGCCGGGGCGGCGGGTGCCGGGGCGGCGGTGTCGGACTCGGGCGCCGGTGCCGGCGAGTCGGGCGGCGCGGCTTCGGCCGTGCAGCCGGCCGCGGCCGAATCGGAGCCGGCGCCGCGGCGCCGGCCCAGGCGGTCCGCGCACCGGGAGGCCGGCCCGCCGGACTCCGCGCTAACGGTCGTGGCCGCACCGGTCGCAGAGGCGGGCGGGCCCGAGGCGGCGAGCCCGGCCGGCGGGGGCGAGGCGGCCAGCCCGGCCGACCAGCCTGACGGGGCCGGGCCGGAAGCTGCCTCGGACGACTAGGCGCGCCTGGTCTGATATTCTTTGTCGTCGGCGTGTCTGGCTGCCCAGGGCAGTGGTCGCGGACGGTTGCCAGTCAGTACGGCCGGCGGTCGCCCACGATCCGAAGTTCCGGCGGGCTAATGGCGCGCAACGTCGGCAGGCCCGGTCGCCTCGACGTTCGGACGAGGTCGCGATTCTGCGGCGGGCTGGCACCAGGGAGAGAGAGTTCTTTCGTGTACGCGATCGTTCGCTGCGGCGGCAATCAGAACAGGGCGTCCGTTGACGACATCCTGACCGTGGACAAGCTCGCCGGCGATGTCGGCTCCACCGTGACGCTGCCGGCCGTGCTCATCGTGGATGGCGAGAAGGTGATCACCGATAGCGCCGAACTCGGCGGCTACGAGATCACCGCCGAGATCCTCGGGCCCGCCAGCGGCCCGAAGATCAACATGATCCACTACAAGAACAAGACGGGCTACCGGCGCCGTCAGGGTCACCGGCAGAAGTACACGCAGGTGAAGATCACCGGCATCGGTACTGGCAAGGCCAGCGCCAGCCAGAAGAAGAAGGCCTGAGAAAGGTAACGCTGAGATGGCTCACAAGAAGGGCGCCTCGTCCAGCAGGAACGGGCGTGACTCCAATGCCCAGCGGCTCGGCGTAAAGCGGTATGGCGGCCAGGTCGTCAACGCGGGCGAGATCCTCGTGCGCCAGCGCGGCACGCACTTTCACCCAGGCATCGGCGTCGGTCGCGGTGGCGACGACACCCTCTTCGCGCTCGTGGCCGGCCGGGTCGAGTTCGGCTCGCGGCGCGGTCGGCGCGCGGTCAGCGTGATCCCGGTTGCGGCGCAGGCCGTCGCCGAGGCCAGCTAGGGCCGTCGGGTCGACCTGCCCCGCGTCGGCCGGGCCGGGCCGGGGCGCGGCTCCTGCTCCGCCAGCGGCGATGGGCCATCACTGCGGCATTGCTGTCAGTGATGGCCCATCGTCGTGGCTGGCCGTTCGCCGAACGGGCCGCAGCGCACATTCTTCAAGGGAGCTGGCATGGCGGAATTCGCTGATCAGGCAGAGCTCCGGATCCAGGCAGGCAACGGCGGCCACGGCTGCGCGTCGATACACCGCGAGAAGTTCAAGCCGCTCGGGGGTCCGGACGGCGGCAACGGCGGCCGCGGCGGCGACGTGGTCTTCCAGGTTGACCCGAGCACCGCGACGCTGCTCGACTTCCACCGCAGGCCGCTGCGCCGGGCCGGTGACGCCAAGGCGGGCGCGGGGTCGAACCGGAGCGGCGCGGACGGCGCCGACCTCGTGGTGCACGTGCCGGACGGGACGGTGGTCAAGACTCGGGACGGCGAGGTGCTCGCCGACCTGGTCGGCGCCGGAACGCGGTTCGTCGGCGCGCAGGGCGGCCACGGCGGGCTCGGCAACGCCGCGCTGGCCTCGACGAAGCGCAAGGCACCCGGCTTCGCGCTGCGCGGCGAGCCGGGCGAGCACAAGGAGCTCCTGCTTGAGCTGAAGACGATCGCCGACGCCGGCCTCGTGGGCTTCCCGAACGCCGGCAAGTCCTCGCTCATCGCCGCGATGTCGGCGGCCCGGCCGAAGGTCGCGGACTACCCGTTCACCACGCTGATCCCGCACCTAGGGGTGGTCGAGGCCGGGGAGACCGAGTTCGTCGTCGCGGACGTTCCCGGCCTGATCCCCGGCGCCAGCACGGGCCGCGGGCTGGGGCTGGACTTCCTCAGGCACGTGGAGCGCTGCGCGGTCCTGGTGCACGTCATCGACTGCGCGACGCAGGAGCCCGGCCGTGATCCGGTCAGCGACCTCGACGCCATCGAGGCCGAGCTGTCGGCCTATGACGACCTGACCGGCGCCGACATGGCCAGCAGGCCCCGGATCGTGGTGCTCAACAAGATCGACGTGCCCGAGGCGCGGGACCTGGCCGAGATCGTCCTGCCCGACCTTCGGGCCGGGGGCCTGCCCGTGCACCAGGTCTCTGCCGCCTCCGGCGAGGGCCTGCGCGAGCTGGCGTTCGCCCTGGCGGCGACCGTGGCGCAGGCCAGGCGGGCCGCGCCGGAGGCGCTGCCGACCAGGCTGGTGATCAGGCCGGAGCCGGTGGCGGGCCCGGACTTCGAGCTGGTCAGGATCGGCGCGAACTCGTTCAGGATCCACGGCGCGAAACCGCGCCGGTGGATACTGCAGACCGACTTCAGCAACGACGAAGCCGTCGGCTACCTCGCGGACCGGCTCGAGAAGCTCGGCATCGAGGAGGCGCTTGCCCGCGCGGGCGCCGAGCCAGGAGCCGAGGTGCTGATTGGCGAGCAGGACAACGAGGTCGTGTTCGACTGGGACCCGAAGCTGCCGGCCGGTGCGGGGTTCGGCCCGCGCGGCACCGACCCCCGGCTTGAGCGCGGCCGGTCACCCGAGTAGGCCACCCCATATTCCAAGCATACGCTTGACATGCGGGCCAGGGCCGTGCCTATATTCCAAGCATGTCCTTGGAATCTTCGGAACAGACGCCGGGCCGGCCGGGCGCTGGCTCACCCGACACATCGCGGGCAGCCGGCGATCCCGGCTCGATCCGGCCGTCCGGCCAGCGGTTGCGGCTGCTCGACGACCCGCGCAGCATGCGGGCGCTGGCCCACCCGCGCCGACTGGAACTTTGGCAGATCGTGGGGCGATCGGGCCGCATCACCACCGCCGACGCGGCCCGTGAGCTGGGGATCAGTCACGGGCTCGCCTCCCATCACCTGCATCAGCTCGCCAAGTACGGTTTCGTTGAGCAGGTCGGCGGCGCCGACAACCGGGAGCGGCCGTGGCGGCTCGTCGCCACGTCGATCAGCCACGAGGGACTGGACACCAAGCCGGGCGGTGCCGCCGCCGTCGCGGTCTACGAGCAGGTCGCCGCCGAACGCGCGCTGGAGAGCTTCCTGGACTGGCAGGACCGCCGGGCCCGCTGGTCCGCTGGCTGGCGTGAGCATTCTGGCCTGGGAATCAGCACCATCTACCTGACCGAGGACGAACTAGCCCGGCTCGTGCCGGCCTTCGAGAAACTGATCTCCGACTACACCGATCAGCGCCCGCTCGACGACCTGGCCTCGCGCCCGCCCGGATCGGTTCCCGTGGAGTTCAGCCTGTTCGTCGTGCCGTGCGAGCCGTCCGGGACCGGCGGCTGACGTGGGCGCGATCCGCACCGCTCTCGGGCAGCGTGGCCTTCGGCTGCTGATCGCGGCGGCCCTGGTCTCCCTCACCGGCGACTGGGTGCTGCGAGTCGGCCTGGCGTACTACATCTACGCGCTGACCGGATCGACCCTGGCCTCGGCCCTGATGCTGCTGGCGTCGTTCGTCCCGCAGGTCGCGCTGAGCTCGGTGGCCGGCGTCTTCGTCGACCGGTGGGACAGCAGGCGCACGATGGTGATCGCGAACCTGCTGCTCGCCGCCGGCCTGCTGCCGCTGCTCGCGGTGCGCCAGGCCGGCCAGGTGTGGATCGTCTACGCCGTCGCTGCCGTGCAGAGCTGCGTCCAGCAGTTCTTCGTGCCCGCTCAGCAGTCCCTGCTTCCGGCCGTCACCGACGACGCCAGCCTGGTCACGGCCAACGCGCTCAACGGCCAGGCCAGCGACGTCTCCAGGCTGGCCGGATCGGCGGCGGGCGGCGTCCTGGCCGCGGTCGGGGGAATCGCCGCCCTGGCCTGTACCGACGTCGCGAGCTTCCTGCTGGCCGCGGTGCTGATCGGCAGGATCACCGTCGCTGCGCGAGCGCGCGGTGCAGCCGCGGTCCGCAGGACCCTGCGGGCCCGGCTGGCCGAGCTGCGCACCGAGTGGGCGGACGGCATCCGCCTGTCGACCAGGCAGCGGGTCCTGCGGGTCGTCCTGATCTTCCTGGCCGTCACGTGCGTCGGCGAGGGCATCATGGGCACGCTGTTCGCGCCGTTCGTCCGGTCCGTTCTGCACGGCAGCGGCCAGGACTACGGCATCATCGTCGCCGCTCAGGCGATCGGCGGCATCGCGGGCGGCCTGGCGGCGGCGTCGATCGGCAACCGGGTTCGCGCGTCCTGGCTGTTCGGATGGGGCGCGGTCGCGTTCGGCGCGGTCGACCTCGTGATGTTCCTGTATCCGCTGGCGTGGGTCGCCGCGTGGCCCGCGGCGGTGTGCATGGTCGTGGTCGGCCTGCCCGGCGCGCTGATGCTCGCCGGGGCGCTCACGCTGGTGCAGCGCGAGGTCGACGATGGCCGCCGGGGGCGGGTCTTCGGTGCCTTCGGCGCCGTCGAGGGCGTCGCCGTGGTGGCCGGCACGGTTACCGCCGGTTTTCTCGGCCAGTCCGTCGGCATTATCGCGGTGCTCGCCGCCCAGGGGGCCGGCTACCTGATCGCCGGCCTCACCGTCCTGCTGGCCCTGCGGCACGGGACCGCCGGCGACCGGCCGGCGGCGAGCCCGCTGACCGCCTAGCAACAGCGCGGAGCGCGCAGAGCCGTTCCGGCGCGGCGGCGACTAAGCGGCGGCGACTAAACTGTGTGGGCACTTTTCACCGGGCGAAGGGACACGCGCTTGCCAGGCGAAGACCGCACCGACGTCGATTGGAATAGCGAGCAGGCGTACATCACGGGACTGTACGACCGGCTCGACCAGCTCAGGGAGCGGGCGTCTGGCCGGCTCGCCGGGGTGCTACGGCAGGCCGGAGGCACCCCGGCCGCGCGAACCGAGCGCGAGGCGCTCACCGTCATGTACCGGCAGCAGCTCGCCCAGCTCGACGCCGCGGAGAACGGGCTGTGCTTCGGCCGGCTGGAGTTCAACGACGGCGTCAGGAGCTACATAGGCCGCCTCGGCATGCACGCCGACAACGACAACTACGACCAGCTCCTGATGGACTGGCGAGCCGACGCGGCCAGGCCGTTCTACCTGGCCACGGCCGCGTCGCCCGGTGAGGTCAGGGTCCGCCGGCACATCAGGACCCGGGCCAGGACCGTGCAGCGGCTCGACGACGAGATACTCGATCTCGCGGTCGCCGACCCGACCAGGCACGAGGGCCTGACCGGGGAGTCCGCGCTGATGGCGGCGCTGAGCGCGAGCCGGACCGGCCGGATGCGCGACATCGTCGAGACGATCCAGGCCGAGCAGGACCACATCATCAGGGCGGGCCTGCCCGGCGTGCTCGTCGTCCAGGGCGGTCCGGGGACCGGCAAGACGGCCGTCGCGTTGCACCGGGCCGCCTACCTGCTCTACACCTACCGCCGGCAGCTCGAGAAGCGCGGTGTGCTCGTGATCGGCCCGAACGCCACGTTCCTGCGCTACATCGGGCAGGTGCTCCCGTCGCTGGGGGAGACGAGCGTGCTGCTGGCCACCGTCAGCGACCTGATGCCGGGGATCACCGCGACCGGCACCGAGCCGGCCGACGTCGCACGGATCAAGGGCCGGCCAGGCATGGCGAAGATCGTGGCCAGCGCCGTGCGGGACCGGCAGCGCGTGCCACATGAGGGCCTGGAGATTAGTTTCGAGAAAAACCGATACCGGCTCGGAGGGCAGTCGCTGTACCGAGCGAGAGAGCGGGCGCGCCGGTCCCGGCGACCGCACAACCTGGCCAGGCAGATCTTCGTGCGGGAGGTGTTCGACGAGCTGGCCAGGGCGGTGGCCGGGAAACTGGGCGCCGACCCGCTCGGCGGCGGGAACCTGATGGGGCGCGCGGACATCGATGACCTGCGGGATGAGTTGCGGGACGATCCGCAGGTCCGCGCCGCGATCGGCCGGCTGTGGCCGGTGCTGGCGCCGCAGCAGCTCATCGGGGACCTGTTCGCCTCGCGGCGGCTGCTGGCCGCGGCGGCGCCGTCGCTCCCGGAGTCCGAGCGCGAGCTGCTGCGGCGGCCGGCCGGGTCGCCGTGGACGCCGGCCGACATTCCGCTGCTCGACGAGGCGGCCGAGTTGCTCGGCGAGGACGACCGGGTCGCGAGGGCGTCCGAGCGGCGCCGGCGCGAGCGAGAGGAGTCGTACGCCCAGGGCGTGCTGGAGATCATCGGCCGGGACGAGGAAGACGACCCCGAGCTCCTGATGGGCGCCGACATGCTGGACGCGGCCCGGCTGGCGGCACGGTTCGACTCCGACGTCTACCTCACCCCCGCCGAGCGGGCCGCGGTGGACCGGACCTGGGCGTTCGGGCACGTGATCGTCGACGAGGCCCAGGAACTCTCGCCGATGGCGTGGCGTACGCTGATGCGCCGCTGCCCGTCGAAGTCGATGACGATCGTCGGGGACGTCGCCCAGACCGGCGACATAGCCGGGTCCGCCTCGTGGTCTGAGGCGCTCGGGCCGTTTGTCGGCGACCGATGGCGGCTGGCCCCGCTGACCGTGAACTACCGCACGCCGGCCGAGATCATGACGGTGGCCGCCGACGTGCTGACCCAGATCGATCCCGAGGCGACGCCGCCCCGCTCGGTCCGGGACTCGGGGACCGTGCCGTGGCGGTTCGGGGTCAGCGACCCGGCGGAGCTCACCACGGTTGCCGGGGATGCGGCGGCGGCCCTGGCCGCCCTGACCGGCGACGGGACCCTGGCGGTGATCGGCCCGGAAGGCCGCCTGGCCGAGCTGGCGGCGGCGGTATCGGCTGCGCTGCCCGAGACGGGCATCGGCGAGTCCGGCGTCGGCGGGCAGGGTCCCGGGCCGGACGGGCCCGATCTGGAACGTCCGGTTGTCGTGCTGACCGTGCGGCAGGCCAAGGGGCTGGAGTTCGACTCCGTGCTCGTCGCCGACCCGGCCATGATCCTGGCCGAGTCTCCGCGCGGGCTCGGCGACCTGTACGTCGCCCTGACCAGGGCAACCCAGCGAGCCGGAGTCGTGTACGCCGGCGAACTGCCGCCCGTCCTGCGCCGGCTCGCCGAGATCGGCGGCGTCGCGGAGATCGGCGGCGGCGGCGTCGCGGAGATCAGCACTGACGCCGCAGAAGTCACGGTGGCCGGTGCCGAAGTGGCCTAGCGCTGAAAGCTGGCCTCGCTCGTGGGCGGGTCTGGGTTTGCGGCTGGTTCTGGCGACCCTGCAGCGGATGGATCCGGGGATTCATCCGGGTCAGCCGGCTCAATCCCCGGATCCATCGCGGCGAGGGTTGAAGCGGCAGGAAAATCAGTGGCCGGCCGGCGCGTGATGACTTACGTTATCCCGGGCGGCGGGACGGAGCCGTCGCGGAGCCGAGCCGAGGGAGCGACCATGGTCATGGTCATGTTCTTCCGTGCCAGGGCGGTCGCGAGCGCGGTCGCGGCCGTCGTCGCTGTCGCCGAACCCGGCAGGTGCGCATTTCCTGACTGACCGCCGGCTGATTGGCCAGCTCGTACGGGCCAGCGGCGCGGGTGCCGGAGACCTGGTCTTCGATCTTGGCGCCGGGTACGGCGCACTCACCGGGTCGCTCGCCCGCACCGGGGCCAGGGTTATCGCGGTCGAGCTCGACGCGGCGCTCGCCGATCGGCTGCGGCGGAGGTTCGGCGCGGAGCCGCGTGTCGGCGTCGTCGAAGCCGACCTGCGCCGGGTTGCGCTGCCCAGGCGGCCGTTTCACGTCGTGGCGAGCCCGCCGTTCGCCTTGACGACTCTGCTGTGCCGGCGACTGCTCGGTGACCGGAGCGTCCGGCTGACCGGCGCCGAACTGGTCCTGGAGTGGGGCGCGGCCAAATGGCTGTCGAGCAGGGAGCCCCGCGACCGGGAAACGGCGCGGTGGGCGAGCCGGTACGAGATGCGGCTGGTGCGCCGGGTTCCGGCGGCGAGTTTTTCACCGCCGCCGCGCTCCGACGCCGCCTACGTGCGGATCAGGCCGCGGGCACGCGGGCCGGCGCCGGGGGATGGGCGACGCGCTGTTCTGCTGCGCCGCGGCATGCCTTAAAGGCCGATCGACGCGAGCGCCGCGCCGAAGGTGCTCCGCCAGGCATCCGCCGACCGCGTCGCCCCCGGCGGCGGCGGCTTGACACCGTCGAGGGCGGCCAGGGCGGTCCGCACGACGTCGGCGGCTCGCCCGGACGACACCGCGGCATTGCCGAGCTCGAGTTCGTGCTGGAGATTGTCGCGCCCGTGGCCCTGGACGACGTCGAGCAGCAACAGCGGCCGCCCGACCGTGCGCGCCTCGGTGCAGGTGTCACCGGAGCTGGTGACGACGAGGTCGCTGGCGGCCATGAGCTCAGGCATGCGGTCGGAGTAGCCGAACGGGCGTACCCGGGGCTGGCGTCGGGAGGCAGCCCGAAGCCGGCGCTCGAGGCCCGCGTTGCGCCCGGCGACCGCCAGGACGTGCACGCCAGCGCTGCCCAGCGCCTCGGCCGCCTGGGCGACGGGGCCGATGCCCCAGGCGCCGCTCATCAGCAGCACGCATCGTTCGTGCCCCGGTATGCCGAGCCGCCGGCGCGCCTCGGGCTGCGGCGGCGGGTCGTAGAACGCGGCTCGCAGCGGCGCCGCCACCACGAGTACGCGCGCCTCGGGCTCGAACCTGCGCACGGCCCGCTCCGCGACGGCGGACGTGACCAGGTACAGGTCCACGTTCGGGTGTACCCACAGCCGGTGCGGCGTGACATCGGTGCAGAACACGACGTGCCTGGTGCCCGGATGCCGCGCGGCCAGCCGACTGAACCCGGAAGCGCCCGTGGCGAAGACCGAGACGACAAGTTCGGGGCGGCAGGCGTCGAGCTTGGCCCGCAGCCTCGGCACAACCTGGCGGCGCGCCGCCGCGTCCGCCAGGTCCGCCAGGCGGCCGCCCGGCCTGAGCGCGGCGAAGTGGAACGCGTCATACAGCCCGGGTATCGCCAGCATCGACCTGAACACCGCGGCGCCGACCGAGTCGGCGCCGCGGCCGAGCAGCCGCATGAGGTCCAGGGTCTGGGTGGACCAGCCGTCGGCCTCCAGCGTGCTGGCGCAGGCATCGGCGAGCGTGTCGTGGCCCATGCCGATCGACCCGGAAAGCAGTAGTGCCCGCCGCGCCGTCACGGGCCGCAGCCCGGTCACCGGCGGACGCCGGGGTTGTCGAGCCAGGCCAGGTACCTGCGGATGCCCTCGGCCAGCGGAGTGGTCGGTGACCAGTTCAGCACCTCCTTCGCCAGGCGGTTGGAGATGCTTACGCCCTCATAGTCTGCGGCCCGGCCGTTGACGTACCTGACGGGCACCTGGCGGACGAGGTGCTGGACGGTCTCGGCGATCTCGGTCACCGTTACGGGCGTGTCGCCCTCCAGCGCCAGCGTCTGGTTGGCCGCGGCCGCCGTCAGCGTCAGGACGTGGGCCTCGGCGAGATCCTCGACGTAGACGAAGTTGCGCTGCTGCTCGCCGGTGCCGGCGATGGTGATCGGCTCGCGTCTGCGGGCGGCGCGGACGAACCTGGCCACGACCAGTGCGTCGCGCATCCTCGGGCCGTAGGGGATGCCGTACCGCAGGACCGTGAACTCCTGGCCGTACATCTCCCGGTAGCTGTGCATCAGCATCTCGGCGGCCAGCTTGGTGGTCACGTACAAGTGCCCTGACCTGCGCAGGTCGACCGGCGCGTCCTCGGTCCGTTCGCCGTATCCGGCGGTCGCGCCGTAAACCCAGACGGTGCTGGCCAAGATGACGCGAGGGCAGTTCCGGCGGCGCGCGGCGTCGAGCACCCGGGCGGCGCCCTCGACGTTCAGCCGGACGGCGTCCGCCGGGCGGGCCGTCACCTCGTTGACGTCGGCCGCGCCGGCCAGGTGGAAGACCGCGTCGCTGCCGTCGAGCGCGGCATCGAGCGCCCGGTCGTCGAAGACGTCGCCGATCAGGTACTTGGCCGACGGATTCGCCCACTGCTCGTGCTTGTCGATGACCACGACATCGTGGCCGGCGGTGAGCAGGTGATCGACGACGTGCGAGCCGATGAACCCGCAGCCGCCGGTTACCGCGACGCGCATTCGCGCTCTCCCTCGCCGGCCGGCGCGCGCGCGGCCACCTCGGCCACGGCCTCGAGTACCTGGTCGACCTCGTCGTCGGCCATGTCCGAGTGCACGGGCAGGCAGACGTGCCGCTGGCAGGCGTCTTCGGCGACGGGCAGGCTCTGGCCTGACGCGTACGCGGCGAGAACCGGCTGCCGGTGCAGTGGCAGGTCGTAGACCTCGCCGGACAGCCGGACATCGTGCTCGGCGGCCAGTTGCCGCTTGAACCGGGCCCGGTCGGTGCCGGGCGGCAGCAGCGCGATGTACTTGTAGAAATTGCTGCGGCACGCGGCCGGTTCGGACAGCGGGCGCAGGAAGCCGAGCTCGGCGAGCCCGGCGTCATAGCGCTCGGCGACGCGGCGGCGCCGCTCGATGAACCGCTCCATCCGGCGCAGGTGCACCAGCCCGGTCGCCGCGCTGAGCTCACTCATCCGCCAGGCGTACCCGTGCCTGACGTGATGATTCGCATCGGCGCAGCCTTTGCCCTGGTCACGGTAGATGCGAGCCTCGCCCGCCAGGTCCTCGGACGACGTCAGGATCATGCCGCCCTCGCCGCTCGTCACGACCTTGGTCGGGTAGAACGAGAACGCCGCGGCCGTTCCGAACGACCCGGCGAACCTCCCGTCGAATGTCGAGCCGTGCGCGTGGGCCGCGTCCTCGATCAGCGCGATGCCCCGGTCCTGGCAAAGCCGCCGCAACTCGTCCGCGTGCGGGGTGATCAGCCCGGCGATGTGCACGAGGACGACCGCCGCCGTGTCGGGGGTGAGGGCCGCCTCGAGCGTGCGCGGGCTCAGCGCGAACGTCGCCGGGTCGACGTCGGCGAAGACCGGCCTGCCCCCGGCGCCGACGGCCGCCGCCGCTGTTGCGTAGAACGTGTTCGCTGGAACGACCACCGCGCGCCCGGCCACGCCAGCGCTCCTGAGCAGGATCTCCAGCGCCGCGGTTCCGCTCGAGGTGGCGACCGCGTGGGGCGGGCCGGCCGCCGAGCCCGGCGCGCTGTCATGGGCGGCGGCGAACGCGCTCTCGAACTGCCTGGTGTGCGCGCCGAGCGTGAGCGTCCCAGTGGCGAGAATACTGGCTACGGCGGCCGCGATCTCCGCCCGGTCAGGCTCGGGAAAGACAATGCGGGCTGCTTCGACTCCCATTGATCCCCCCGTGCATCGGACCGGCTGGTTTCGTGCTCTCAGCCACGGTTGCCGCGCTCCCCGCTCGGCAGATGACATGATTGCAGGAATGGCTGGAGCGGTGGTTGCCGACTTCCGCGCGCGTCCGGGAATGGTGCGAAGCAACCGTCTTGGGCCGACGTCGCCAAACGTGTCCCTATTAGGGCGGGAAGGCCGTGACTTATAACGAGCACCGGGCGATGGCGGTGGCGGCAGGCCTGGCGGTCGCGCACGCGGGTCCCGGCATCACCGCGCTGCGGACGGTCAGGACGACGTTCTTTCCGCTGCTGTCCGGGCAGGGAACGTGCGACCATGTCGCGCTGACCTTCGACGACGGCCCCGACCCGGCGGCAACCCCGCAGTTCCTCGACGCGCTCCGCGAGCGCGGCGTCCGCGCCACGTTCTTCCTGCTCGGCTCCCAGGTTGCGCGGGCGTCCCGGCTGGCCGCCGACATCGCCGACGCGGGCCACGAGATCGGCGTGCACGGCTGGCGGCACCGGTATCTGCCGCTGCGCGGCCCGGCGGCAACGCACGCGGATCTGGCCAGGACCAAGGAGATCATCGCTGCCGCCGCGGGGATGGAGCCGTGGCTGTTCCGCCCGCCGTACGGGGTCCTCAGCACGGCCGGGCTCGTCGCCGCCGGCCGGCTCGGGCTCACGCCCGTGCTGTGGAACTGCTGTGGGCGGGAGTGGGCGCGCGGGGCGACCGCGCAGTCGGTGTACCAGTCCCTGCTCGGCGACCTGGAGGGCGGCGTCACGGTGTTGTTGCACGACTCGGACTGCGCCGCGCCGCGCGGCTCGTGGCGGGCGGCGCTCGGGGCGCTCGGACTGCTGCTCGATGAGTGCGACCGCCGCGGCCTGCGGGTCGGCCCTCTCGGCGAGCACGGCCCGCACTGGCAGGCGCCCCGCCGCTTCCCGCCATGATCGTGGATGATCTACATATGCGTCGACAATCATCCACGATCATGAAAGCCGGGCGGGGAGAGGAGTCGGGGGTGGCGGGGCTGGCCCCGGTGGCGGGGTGGCGGGAGCTTAGTGCCCTCCGCTGAATTACGCGGGTTTGTCCGAGACGGATGCCTATCGTGTGTGGTATGGCGACGGTTGAGGTTGATGAGGATCGTTTCGCGGCCATGCTGGCGGAGCTGAAGCCGCATCTGGACGAGCGGCAGTGGCGGCTG
>DASPZH010000111.1:0-2399 GCA_035636335.1 Streptosporangiaceae bacterium | reverse complement strand
CAAGCACCCGCTGGAGGCGCGGGCCGCCGTAGGAGTCCATCAGTACGGGCAGCTTCGCCGATCCCGGTTCGTGCCAGGACGGCAGCAGCAGCGCGGTCCTGATCTCCCGCCGGCCGGCTCGCAGCAACTCCACGCGCGGGCCAGGCAATGCCGGCCGCTCGGCCAGCGACGCGATCGTTCCGGCGACCGCCGGATCGCGGGCGTCCGCCGGATCGCGGGCGTCCGCCGGATCGCGGGCGTCCGGCTGCTCGCGCAAGACGGTGACCGTCAATCCGGGTTCAGCCATTGACCGGCTGGTCAGCACCGTCGTGCCGCCCGCGCGCACGCCGCCGTGCACGCCGCCGTGCACGCCGCGGTGCCCGGCATGCCCGCCGCCGCGGTACACGCCGCGGAGCACGCCACTGTCGCCACTATCGCCGGAGACCCGCTGCAGGCCCGCCGGTCCCCACGACCACACACCGATCTCGGTCGGCTCGCCGTCCGAGCCCGACAGCAGCACCGTATCGCCGTCCACCGACAGCACGCCGCGGACCTGAAGTCCGGACGGGGTGACCGGCTCGGCGGTGCCGTCGGCCAGTTCCTGCTCCCCCGCCACGAGCAACCGCCGCGCGCCGCCGGCGTCGGCAGTCCAGGCGATCCGGCCGTCCGCCAGCCGCGCCGGAACGCCCGGCACGATGTCCAGCCAGCACGCGTCCGCGTCGTCCCGCAGCACCGTCGTCGCGCCGGTCCCGGCGTCCACGGCGAGCAGCCGCATCCGGCGCTGGTCCCTGGACTGCACCACGATCAGCGGCGCGGCGGCGTCCCAGCAGGCGGTAGTGAGATAGCAGTAGGCCTGCGTGTCCCACTGCACAGGGATGGTTTTCCCGTCCAGTCCGACGATCATGAGTTCAACGAGAGCGTTCGGCGTACCCGCGGCGGGATAGCCGACCTCGGCGGGCGGCCGGTCGGGATTCGCCGGATCGGCGATATGCCACCGGTTCAGCGGGGAGTTGTCGGCCCGGGCCACCAGCAGCGCCTGCCCGTCGGGCGCCCACCAGTACCCGCGCATCCGGCCCATCTCCTCGGCCGCGACGAACTCGGCCAGGCCGTAGGTGATGTGCGCGGCGCCGTCCGGCCCGATTAGCTCGGTGTCGGTGCCGCCTGCCAGGTCGGTGATCCGCAGCGCTCCGTCGCAGGCGTAGGCGATCCGCCGGCCCGTCGGGTCCGGGCGCGGGTCGATCGCGGGGGACCGGGAGCCGGCCTTCGCCGGAGGGTGGCCGTCGGCGGCCAGTTGCGCGGTGTAGACCTCGCCCCCTATGGCGAAGGTGGCCATCGCGCAGGCGGTATCGGTGGCGAACGCCACGACTCCGCCGGCCTGCTCGCGGGATCGCTCCCGGCGAGCTCGTTCCGCCTCTGGCTCGTCCTTCCCGGCACCGACCGCCACCGGATCGACCACGAGGCGCTCGACCGCGCCGTCGGGGCTCCGCGGATCGGCGGGCAGGTCGAGCACCCACAGGCAGGTGACCGGGTCGGCGCCGCTCCTGCTGCGCAGGAAGGCGATGCTGGTCCCGTCCGGTGAGATCTGGAACGAGCGCGGGGTGCCGAGGCTGAAGCGCCGGGTCCTGGCCTGCTGGCGCGGGAAGCTGTCGGTCATGAGAGTAGATCTTGCCAGCCGGCGCCCGCGCCGACAGAGGGGGCGGCGCCTGACTATCCTCACGACATGGACCGGACCGATGGCAGGCGGCTGATGCTGGTGCACGCTCACCCGGACGACGAGTCGATCGGGACGGGCGCCACGATGGCCAAGTACGCGGCGCAGGGGGCCGGGGTGACGCTGGTCACCTGCACGCTCGGCGAGCTCGGCGAGATCATCCCGCCGGATCTGGC
Organism: Streptosporangiaceae bacterium; assembly: GCA_035636335.1. Classification (GTDB taxonomy): domain Bacteria; phylum Actinomycetota; class Actinomycetes; order Streptosporangiales; family Streptosporangiaceae; genus Chersky-822. Next base: position 533 of record DASPZH010000111.1, on the reverse strand, counting down.
CGAGCTGGCCTGGGACAAGCAGAACCGGCTCGGCGAGCACCGGATCGGCGAGCTCGCCGCGGCCTGCGCCGAGCTCGGCGTGACCGACCACCGGTTCCTCGGCGGCGCCGGACGCTGGCACGACTCGGGGATGATGGGCACGCCGCCGAACGACTGGGACGGCGCGTTCTGGCGCGCCGACGTGGACGAGGCGGCGGGCGTGCTGCTCGGCATCATCAGGCAGGTGCGGCCGCAGGTCCTGGTCACCTACGACTCGAACGGGTTCTACGGCCACCCCGACCACATCCAGGCGCACCGGGTGGCGTGGCGGGCCTTCGAACTGGCCGACGGGCTGGTCCGCAAGTTCTACGCGACCGCCGTCCCCAAGTCAGTGCTGGCCGAGGGGATCAGGCTGATGCGGGAGGGAGAGCCGGGCGGGACCGGGAGGACGCCGAACGGCCCGGGCGGTTCCGGGGCCGCTGGGTCGGGGGGCGCGGAGTCGGAGGGCGCGGAGTCGGGGGCCGCTGGGTCTGAGTTCCAGACCGTGGAGTCGG
>DASPZH010000110.1:0-6332 GCA_035636335.1 Streptosporangiaceae bacterium | reverse complement strand
GCGCCGAGCGGCGGCGGGCCCGGATAACTGCGACGGTCCAGGTCGAGGTAGCGACGCTGGTTCAGTTCTACCTGGACCGCGTCGACCCGCCCGTGCCCGGCGAAGCGGCGAACGGTCCAGCCGCCGCTGAACCGCTGGTTCAGCCGAACGTCCAGGCCCGCACCGGTCAGCGCCCCCGATACCAGCCGGACCGCGGCTGGCCTGGCGGTGGCTCCGTGCCGGTCGCCGAGTATCACGTCGCCGTCCAGCCCGACGCCGAAGCTGTGCAGGTCAAGCAGCAGCACCCGGCCGAACCTGCCGAGGAGACGCTCGATGACCGAGTCGAGCGCCTGATGGAAGGGCGCGTGCGCGCGCCGGATCCGGTCGCCGATCTCGGCCGCCGTGAGCGGCCGGCGGTAGATCGCCCGGCCGCGCGGCATCCGGGCCGCGACGACGCTGGTCCAGAACCCGCCGTGCTGCTCGCCGGCCGGGTCGCGGTTCACGTCGGCCACGAACCGGCTGACGGTCGTGACGACCGTGGTGATCCCGAGTTCGGGCAGGAACGCGTACAGCTCCCTGGTCAGCCAGTCCGACCACAACATTCCGGGACTGACCGCCAGCGCCCCGGCCAGCTCAGCCGGGTAGTCCATGCCCCCGTGCGGCAGGCAGGCGACCACGGGAACTGCCGGGCGGCCTGGCTCAAGCACCCATTCCGTAATAACGCCGAGTCAACCAGGCCGGCGAAGACCGGGCAACCGCGAGGGGCCCGAGCGAAGACTCACACTGGTAACATCACGCGTTTCATACTGGCAAAGGGACGGCCAGGCTCGGCCGCGGAAGGAGAACGGTGACCACGACGAGGCCGCACCCGGACGGCGGGCCCGTGCCAGCGAAATGACCCCCGCCCGCCATCCGGTGCTCGAGCTGCTGCGCGGTTACCGCCCGCACGGGACGGCCGAGACGGCCGACCTGGAGCGGGTCATTGCCCTCGCGGAGACCTCCGACGACCCGTGGTCGCGCGCGGCTCCGCTGCACATCACGGCGTCGGCGCTGATCGTCCACCCGGGCCGCGGCGAGGTGCTGCTCCGCTGGCACGCGCGCCAGCAGGCGTGGCTGCAGGTGGGCGGGCACGGCGACCCGGGCGAGCGGGACGCGCTGGAGATCGCGCTGCGGGAGGCGGCCGAGGAGACCGGGCTGACCGACCTGAGGGCGTGGCCCGACTCCGAACTGCGGCAGGTCGTGATCGTTCCGGTCCCGGCGGCAGGCCAGGAGCCCGCGCACGAGCACGCCGACCTGCGGTTCGTGCTGGCCACCGATGCCCCGGGCGCGATCAGGGCCGAGAGCTCCGACGCCCCGCTGCGCTGGCTTTCCCTGGCCCAGGCGAGGGATCTGACCTGCGAGGATAACCTGCGGGAAATGTTCTCCCGGATCGAGCACCTGCTTCATCCTTAACCAACCGCACCGGCGACTCGGGGCCGCAGCGCGGATTCGGCGCGATTGGCGGGAATAGGCCATCGGCGGCCATTTGGCGTGTCAGGCTGGGACGAACTGGGGCCTTTCTAGAAAGGAGACAGGATCCATGCGCAAGTTCGTTCCTCTCGCCGCGGCGCTAGCTTCCGCCGCGGTCGTGGCTCTGCCGATGGTGTCGGCCGACGCCGCCGCCACGCGCGTGCTGACGATACGCAAGGTCGGCGGGCCGGCTGTCAGGCCGGACGCGGTGCTCAAGACCCACCTGGTCAAGGGAACCAACGCCGTGTTCAAGCTGGGAACCGCCGGAACGGTGAAGCTGACCTGCAAGTCGGCCAGGCTGAGCGCGACCGTCAGGAGCAACCCGGTCAAGCCGGGCAAGGCCACCGAGTCCCTCACGGCGGTGACCGTCGCCAAGTGCACCCTCAGCGGCATCACGGGCGTCACGTTCAAGAGCATCAAGGCCAAGAACCTGCCGTACAAGGTCACGGTCAGCGACGCCAAGGGCTTCCCGGTGACGGTCAGCGGCCAGACCATAACCAAGCCGATCAAGTTCACGGTGCGGGTGGCGGTGGGCACCAGCACGATCGCGTGCAGCTACAAGGCGGCCAGCGTGACCGGGGCCGCGTCGAACATGGGCAGCACGATCGGGTTCTCGAAGCAGAAGTTCACCAAGGCAGCCGGCAGCAACTCCGCCTGTACGGGGCCGGCGTTCTTCTCGGCCAAGTTCGGCCCGGTGCGCGACACCAGCGTCACGAACAGCCCGAAGGTGTTTGTGAACTAACCGCCGCCCAGGGACCCGGCGCCGGCCGCGGCCGGCGCCGGGCCCCGCGGCCGGGCCTGGTTGGCAGCCCGTGTTTGGATAACTCCGTAGTTGGATAACTCCGTGGTTGGATAAACCCGTGCGGATCGCGACCTGGAACGTGAACTCGGTGCTGGCCCGGCTGCCCCGCCTGGTGGAGTGGCTGGAGCAGGCCGCGCCGGATGTGGCGTGCCTGCAAGAGACCAAGGTCGGCGCGGAGGCGTTTCCCGTCGATGCCGTCGCCCCGCTCGGCTACCAGGTCGCGCACCACGGCGAGGGCCGCTGGAACGGCGTGGCCGTGCTGTCCAGGGTCGGCCTGGCCGACGTGACCAGGGGCCTGTCCGCGGACCCTGGCTTTCCCGGCCCGGACACCAGGGAGGCGCGGACGATCGCGGCGACGTGCGGGCCGGTACGGGTCCGGTCGGTGTACGTGCCGAACGGGCGCACTCCCGAGGACCCGCACTACGCCTACAAGCTGGCCTGGCTGGCCGCGCTGGAGGCAGAGGTCGCCGCCGAGGCCGCCGGCGACCGGCCGTTCGCGCTGATGGGGGACTTCAACGTCGCGCCCACGGATGCCGATGTCTGGGATCCCGCGGTCTTCGTCGGCTCCACCCACGTCACGCCGCCCGAGCGCGCGGCGCTTGCCGCCCTGCGCGAGCGCGGGCTGACCGACGTCGTCCCGCGGATCGCCAAGGGCCCGCATCCGTTCACGTACTGGGACTACCGGGCGGGTGCGTTCCACAAGGGCATGGGCATGCGCATCGATCTCGTCTACGCTAACGCGGCCCTGGCCGGCCTGGTCAAGGACGCCTGGATCGACCGCGAGGCGCGCAAGGGCAAGGGCCCGAGCGACCACGCCCCGGTAATCGTCGACCTGAGCAGCTAGCGGCTCGCGGCCGGCGCGGCCGGAACGGCGATCTTGTCGCGCGCGGTCGGTCCGCGGGAAAGCAGCGCCACCCGGGCGCCGAGCGCGTCGGCGACCGCGGCCGGCCAGGGCGCTCCCGGCGGCCGGACGACGGCGCTGGCGCGCAGCAGCATCCGGGTCAGCCGCTCCTGCCGCACCAGGTCGCCGACCGGGTTGGCCCGCAGGCGGTCGAGTGGCCGGCCGTCGACCAGGTAGCGGTCGCAGAACTGGAGCGGGTGCCGCTCCGCGGCGTCCAGGTGCGTGAGCGCGATGCCGTCCACGCCGCCCGCCGCCTCGATCGCGTACCGCACCGCCACGGCGTCGAAGTGACCAACCCGGAACGGCCCCTGCCAGGCGTTCCGCGTGTTGTGCGGGTCGGGCAGTTCCAGGGTGGGATCCTCGGTGACCAGCGGCCCCGGCCCGTGCCTGGTCAGGTAGCAGCGAACGACGCCGAGCCTGGCGGCGCCGCCGGGCATGCCCGCCTCGGCGAGCAGCGTCTCCGCGTTGGCGAACGTGGTGGTGGACCACGTCGTGTACGGGTGGAAGCCGTGCCACTCGTCCAGCAGGACCCCCTGGGCGCCCTCGAACACCGCCGGGCCGGCGCGCAGCAGCCCGGTCAGGTGCTCGCCGCCGACCAGGCGGACCCGGCCGGCGAACGCCAGGTAGGCGGCGCTGAGGTCGGCCACAGGCGGCGTGCCGGGCCCGGCCAGGACACCGTCGCCGAACTCGGCGCACAGCCGGTCGCGCAGCAGCCCGAGCTTGCGTGCCAGCCGGCGCGGCGAGTCGCAGTCCGCGGCGCGCGGGGCGTCGCCCGGCGCGGCGAGCGCGTAACTGGCCGTCTCGCCGATCCCAAGGCCGCACGAGCCGTGCCTGGCCGTCCCGCGCGCACGCTCCCTGGCCCGGTTGGCGGCCCGGTGGTACGGCGTCGTGAGCAGCGCGTCCCGGTCCACGCTCAGGCGGTCAAGCGCGTCGGGAACGCCGGCCGCGGCCAGGTGCTCGGCCTCGGCCGCGAGCGCCAGCGGATCGACCAGAACGAACCGCGATAGGTGCGTCCGCACTCCCGGCGTGAACGTGCCCGCGCCGAACTGAGCGAAGGCGTGATGCCGGCCGTCGGCGGTGACCACGTTGTGCGCCGCCTGCGCACCGCCGTTGAACCGCACGACCGTGCGAGGGAGGACGGCCCCGCCGCCGGGTGCGCCCGCAGGGCGAGAGCAGAGCCAGTCCACGACGGTGCCCTTGCCGGCGTCGCCGTAACCGAGGTCGACGACGATGACGTGATCCGCCGCGCCCGCGCGGAACCACGGGTGGCCGGACGCTGAGCCGGTCACAGCCGGACGTTCCCATCCGCGCCGTCGAGGTCGTCAAGCGAAACCGAGATCGTGACCGCGTCGCCCGCCGAGCCGATCGCCGCGAGCGCCTTGGACACCGCCGGCGCCGCATCGGAGCCGACGTCGCCCAGGTCGCCCAGGCCGTCGTCGAGGCTGATCGCGTCCTCGGCCAGGCCCACGGTGAGAGCGATCGTCTCGGTGACCGCGTCGAGGTCGGCCAGCTCGATCACGTTCTGGCCGAGCAGCCCACGCCAGAACCGCAGTACCTCGGCGTCGCCCGCGTAGCTCGCGCCCCCGGGCAGGATGTAGTACGTGTCCCACGTCCTGGTGAGCTCGGCCACGATCTCGGCCAGCGGGATGTCGGCCTGCAGCCCGCCGCCGATGACCTTCCCGACCTCGTGGCGCTTGACCCGCGGGTAGGCCATCTCGTCGCCGATCAGGAACAGGTAGCCGCGCTTGCCGCGCTTGGCGTAGCAGTCGGCGGCCGTGTGCCTGGCCATGAAGTACATGGCCAGCTCGTAGGACTCGGTTTTCTGTCCGCCGCCGCCGCCTTCGAGCAGGATCCGGCTGAGGTCGTCGTCCATCCTGTTGTCCGACTCGAATTGGCCGACCTGCAGCGGCGCCCGGTCGCAGGTGGCATCGCCGATCGCGCCGAACATGATCTGCGGGTCCTGCGCGTATCCCTTGCGCAGCAGCAGCCCGAGCAGTTGGGGCAGCTTGCCCTGCAGCGCGCGCGGAACATCGCGCATCGACCCGGTCACGTCGAACAGCACCGCGATCGCCAGCGACCGCGGATGCTCGGCGGAGTCACGGCTCTCCCGCAGGCGGACGCCGCGCGGATCGAGGTCGGGGTGAACGGCGCGGGCGCCACTGTCGCTGTGCGCGAAGGCGCTCGTGCCGGTGGCCGAGCGGTAGTTCGCGGCGGCGTCGTATACGTCGGTTGACCATCTTCCGCTTCCCATAGCGGTTCTCCTTCCTCTTGCCCTACGCCGGGATGGCGAAGGGCCGGAACTTGCGCGGGCCGTACAGCCGCCCCAGCAGTTCGTCTAGCTCGCTCAGCAGCTGCCAGGCGTCCTGCGGGCGGCGCCCCGGGCTCGCGAGCAGGCAGCCGCGGGCGAAGGCGGCGAGCGGTGCGGGCAGCCGGCCTCCGGTCAGCTCGGTCATGCAGGACGTGGCGAGCCAGATATCGGCGTCGGGCCCGGCAGGCTCCCCGGCGAGCACCTCGGGCGGGTATCTGTTGCGGTATCGGGCCACGACCGCGGGCAGCCGGCCGCCTGCCGGGCCCGAGTAGCACCAGTCGACCAGCACCAGGCCGTGCTCGGCCGGGTGGATCAGCACGTGCTCGGGCAGCACTGCCGCGTGGATCAGGCCGGCCAGGTGCGCGGCGCCGACCGCGACGAGCAGCCGCCGCCACATCCACGCGGCGTCGCGCGGGTCGACGCCGCCGGGGTACGCGGCCCGGACCCGCGCCAGGCTGACGAAGCCGTCCAGCCTTTCGATCAGGTTGCCGCGGCGTTCCGCTCCGGTGCGCGGGTCAATCACCCGCCGAGTCTCGACGAGCCGGGGGAAGTAAGGGCGGAACCTGCGGTCGCCGTGCCGTCCGATCCTGGTCAGCGCCGCGGCCTCGCGGTCCATCAGGTCGTTGTCGGCCGGATTTCTGGGCACCTTCAGCAGCCCGCCAGCGGTCAGGTACAGGTTGGCCAGGTCGCCCTGCGCCACCAGCGGCCCGCGGTCGGCCCGCTGTCCCGGGGGCCGACCCCCCGACCCCTCCGCGCTCTGGTGCCGCTGCCACAGTCCGGCGAGCTTGCCGAACGCGGCTGCCGCGCGGGTGTCGCCGGGCCGGGCATCGGGG
>DASPZH010000109.1:0-4890 GCA_035636335.1 Streptosporangiaceae bacterium | reverse complement strand
TCGGCGGGGAAACAACACAGAGTGGGCAGCCACGACAACACGCAAACCCGGTCAGGAAACGGACGGCCGCTCAGCCCTGATAAGGCTGCGCCGGAACGGAATCTCAGCACCCCTGGAAGAGTTCCAGGTGTCACCATCTCGCTAGAACGTGTACTCGAATACTAACACTGGCCACTGACACTCTCTGCGTTCGACACGCCCAGCTACGGTCGCTCTTTCGGCGCATGCAGCCGACACAGCCGGCAGACCCCACCCAGCCGACCCAACCGGCACGGCCCGGCCAGTCGCTGCGCCATGTCAGCGACCTCGTTATATGACGATCCAGCGGCCGAACTGCATGAAGACAGTTCAGCACGGCTCCGTCAGCATCTCCGCTCTCCCCGGCTGCTCGATCTTGTGCCGACACTTGCGCTGGTCCTCCCTGGCGTCCAGTGTGAGCGGCTACCAGGATCCCCGACCGAGCGGCATGACGTCGGTTAGCTCGAGCCTTCGCGGAGCACCTCGTAGCGGAGTCGGACGGTGCCGGCCGTGTCGGCGTGCAGCGACAACAGTCGCAGCGGTGTCGGGCGCTCGCCGACGGCCAGTGGCGGGCCGTCCAGTACCGACGGCGTGCCCAGGCCGCCGACGAGTGCTGGGGCGAGGGTGAGCGACAGTTCGTCGATCAGTCCGGCGCGTAGCAGTGCCCCGTTCAGGCCACCGCCGGCCGTGGATAGCACGCAGCGGATACCCAGCTGGGTCGCCATTGTCGACAGGGCCTTGGCCAGATCGACTCGATCGTGGCCGGACACGAGATAGCAGATGCGCTGCCGTCGCAGATAGCCGAGGTAGTCAGCCGGGGTGGACCGGCAGACGAGGACCAGTACGTCCCAGCCGGGATGCTTCTCGGTCCAGCGGATCCGTCCGCGGCTGTCGACCGCGGTGAACCACATATGCGGCGGTGACGCCTGGCCGGTGACCTCTGGTGGCAGGAAGTCGGCATAGAGCTCGGCTGCATCACCCTCAAAGACAGGCGACGGCGGCGGTTCGTCGTCGTCGGCGGCCAGGCTGCCGCTGCCTTCCAGCGTGGCGGTGCACCCGTACTGCCGCCGGATCAGCTCGAGGAAGTCCTCGTGCAGCGGATCGGCGTCCGGAGGCACCATGTCGGCCCACAGCCGGGCACTTGGCTGCTGCATCAGAATCTGCTGCCTGGTGAGCGTCACCTTGCCGTCCACGCTCGCGCCCACGCTCATCACCACCCGCGGTCGCTGCATGGCGATTCCCTTCCGTGTCAGGAACCGTGCTACCAGGACCCACCGACACCCGAACCAAGCAGAGCGGTGAGCAAAGAGCGTGGCCGTTGATGATGACTTGGTATCCAGATAAAGGTGCCGTCAACACGGCCGCTGCGCCGCTCGGCACCGCAGACGGGCCGTCGCGACCTAAGCGCCCGTCCCGTTCACCAGGAAAGGCCGACCGCCGCAGCAACCCAACCCGACCCGGCAATGGCGCCGCGATCACGAGTACCACGCCCGCATGAATCGCCGAAATTGTAACTGTTAGTAACCATCAAGGGTCCAACACAATGCGGTCGAATGTGTGAGATGCCAAAGGATGCACGACACGGGCCACAGTCGCCAGATCGCGCGCGGCAGCGCAGAACAAGCCCGATAGAGCATGTTCGACTGGAATCTAGCTGTATCTAACTAGTCACTCAGTTTCTCGTGTTTAAGCCTCACTGAGGCCTTCGATGGTGCACTCTAGTGATCGACAACCTACCGTGCGTGATGGCCAGGAGCCGGTATTTCCGTCGGCCTGATTTGCGCGGCGCCTGAGACGCTGACCGAGGTCTGGCGAGCCAGTGCGGAGCCAGCGCAGGACAGTGCCGAGGACGATCACAGAGCGCAACCACTGCGCCCGACCGAAGGCTCAGCCTTGTCAAGCAGATCCGCCAAGCACCGGAAGCAGAAACGGACATCCGCCCGGCCCGCCAGGTCGGCTCGGCACCGGAAGCCATCGCCGATCGCGACGGCGCTGCAGAACCAGCCGACCAGGACGGCGGCCGCCGTGACCGGCGCGGTCCTGATCGCCGCGGCCGCGCCAGCGGCGGCCCACTGGTCGGGGTCGTCGGGCGTCGGCCAGGCCGCCGCGCTCAACCACTCCTCGGCAGGACTCAACCGCTCTCCGGCAGGACTCAACCGCTCTCCGGCAGGACTCGGCCTCCACGTCCGCGCGTCGCCAGCCGGCCATGCGGCGCACTCGAGCAAGACCGCCAGGCGGCCGCGGCCGTCCTCCGGCAGCCCGAGCAGCAAGGCCCAGCCGACGCCCGCGCCGCAAGCCAAGGCCGCGTCGACGCGGCCCAGGCACCGCAAGCATCCGCACACGGCGGCGTCATCGGTCTACGGCGACCCGCTCCGCGCCGTCAGCGGGCTGATCCCCGAGCGCATCGACCAGGGCGTCGATTTCAGCGGCGCCGGTCCCGTCTACGCCCTCGGCGACGCCGTCATCACCAACGCGTCGGGCGACAACTACGGCTGGCCGGACGGCGGCTGGATCACCTACCGGCTCACCGACGGGCCGGGCGCCGGGCTGACCGTGTTCGTCGCCGAGGATGTGCGCCCGACCGTCGCGGTCGGCCAGACGGTCACCTCGAAAACGGTCATTGCGAACATGTTCGCGGGCGGCGCGGGCATCGAGACCGGCTGGGCGATGGCCTCCGGCTTCACGGCCGAGTCGCAGCTTCCCGAGGCGGGCTCGATCAGCGGCGCGGGACCGTTCCCGACCGAGGTCGGGCTGAACTTCGAGGAACTGCTCCAGGCACTGGGCGTCCCCGCCGCCAACAACCGCTACGACTACCCTTCCGGGGTCCTGCCGTCCAGCTACCCGGCCGACTGGCCGTCGGCGCTCGGGTCCTCGCACTAGCCGATCGCCACTCACGGGCGGACTCGCTGTCGTAGGGGCGTCTTAGTCTTCTTTCAACATAGCTCGCGAACGAGCATGCGGACACGCAGGAGCGGCAGAGCGGTCCGAACTCAAGGACGCCGCTGGACTTGCAGCGCGGTCCGCGAGCCCGGCCTCGGCGACCGGACGGCGATCATCGGCACGCCGTCAGCCGGCCGGGCTCGGGCGTGAGCGGAGCGGGTCGAACGGAGCGAGATCGAGGTCCGGCGTGACGCCCAGCGCGACCTGCGCGGCAAGCATCCCGGCCAGCGGCCCCGTCGTGAGTCCTGAGGCGCCGAGGCCGGTCGCGACCACGAGCCCGGCCACGCCCCGAACCGGGCCGAGCAGAGGCCGCACGTCCGGGCCGACCGGACGCAGCCCCACCCGCGTATCCTGGACCGTTCCCGCGGCCAGGCCGGGTGCCACCGCCAGCGCCCGCGCCAGCACCTCATGCAGGCCCCCGGCCGTGATCCGGACGTCGAAGCCCGAGCCGGTCTCGCGGGTGGCGCCGACGACAACCCGCGAGTCGTCAAAGGCGAGCAGGTAGTGGCCGCTTCCGGCCGGGAGGATCACCGGCCAGCGGCTCGTGTCGGCCGGGGCGAGCGACAGATGCACGATCTGCCCGCGCTGCGGGCGCACGGCGACGGTGACGCCGAGCGGGGCAAGCAGCGCCGCCGTCCACGCGCCGGCCGCGACGACGACCACGTCGCCATCGACCGGCTGCCCGTCGACCTCCACTCCCACGACGCGTCCGCCCCGCCGAGTCAGCGCCGCGCGGCCGGCCAGGAACCGGGCGCCCCTGCGGCGGGCCGCCTCGATCAGGGCCGAGGTGATAAGCCTGCCGTCGACCCGTGCCGCCCCGCCGATGTAGGCGGCCGGAGCGCCCGGCCGCAGCGGCGGGAACAGTGCCCGCGCCTGCCCGGCGGACAGAACCCGGACCTCGCCGATCTCCGGCTCGGCAGCGCGCATGGCCAGGACCCGCTCGCACTCCCGGCCTGCCTCGTCCTCGTCGCCGGCGACGATCAGCGCACCGACCTGGCGGTACGAGCCGTCGCCCAGGCCGGCGCCGGCCAGTTCGGCGGCGAGCGCCGGATACCGGCGCGCGGCCGCGCAGGCGAACCCGTACCAGGCCGTGTCGTCGACGTGCGACGACCACGGGCAGATGATCCCGGCGCCCGCGGCCGTGGCCCGGCCGGCGATCGCGGCATCGGTCAGCACGACCTGCGCGCCCGCTCGGCTGGCCGCGTAGGCGCACGAGGCGCCGACGATGCCAGCGCCCACCACGATCAGCCGCACTCGGCCCCGCCTCCCCGCGCCTGGTCCCTGGCGAGGCGCTGCACGTCGAGGCCGTGGTCCGGCAGCGCGGGCGAGAACACCCACAGCACCTGGGTCGGGCCCGCCGTCGGCGGGACCTGGAAGGTGTGCGCGGCGCTCGACTGGAACGTGAAGGCATCGCCGGCGTCGAGCGTGAGCGTCTCGCCGGCCACGACGATCCGAAGCCGACCGGCCAGTACGAACACGAGCTCGACGTCGGCGGGCAACGAGTAAGGTTCGTCGCCGCTGCCGCCGCCCGGCTCGATGTCGCTGAGAATGGCCTGCACGCGCTTCTCCCCGGCCGGCGTCAGCAGGTACTCCCTGACGCCGTTCCCGCCGAAGTTGATCGGCGGGTACTCGCCCCGCCTGACCACCTCGCCCTTGGCCGCCTGGAACAGCGAGCCGACCGAGATGCCGAGCGTGTCGCAGAGCCGGATCAGCGACGCCACCGACACCTTCGTCAGGTCGCGCTCCAGCTTGGACAGGAATCCCTTGGTCAGCCCGCTCTGCTCGGCGACCTCGGCCATGCTCCGGCGGGACGCCAGCCTGGCCGCGCGAAGCTGCGCGCCGATCCGCGGCCCGGCATCCGGCGCGCCGCTGCCGAGCATCGCCCCTCCCTCCGCGCAGGTCAGGCGTATCGGAGACCTGCACCACTTATGG
>DASPZH010000108.1:0-2571 GCA_035636335.1 Streptosporangiaceae bacterium | reverse complement strand
CCAGGACGACAAGGCACCGGCCGAGATCCTGCGCAGGCTCGACGACTGGTGCCGTTGGATGACCGACGAGCGGGAGGAATCGGGCATCGACCCGTTCACCGCGAGCTGCACCTACCTGATCTACGATCCCTGGTCCCGCAGGCTGGCCCTCGCCAACGCCGGGCACATGCCGCCGCTGATCGTCACCGACCAGGACGTGACCCCGATGGAAATCGAGCATCAGGGCGTGCTGATCGGCGTGCGGGGGCTGTTCCCCGGGCTGCCGACCTACCGGGAGGAGTCCCGGACGCTGGAGGCCGGATCCACGCTGATCTTCTACACCGACGGGCTGGTCGACCGGCGGCACCGCGCCGACGGGCCAGGGCACTACGGCGACCTCGAGGTCTTCTCCATGCTCAGCGATGCGGTCAAGTCGGCCGCGAACGAGAGCGTCGAGAAGATCGCCGAGGCAGCCGAGCATGCCGTGCCCGGCCAGATCGACGACGACATGGCGATCCTGGTGATCAGGACGTCCTCGGAGGACCTGAAGACCTGGGAAGTGCGTCTCCCGGCCGTGCCGATCAGGGTCTCCGAGGCGAGGAAGACGGCCTTCGACACCTTCATCGAGTGCGGCATGGACGACGACCAGGCCGACCTGGCCTGCCTGCTGGTGTCGGAGGTCGTCACCAACGTGGTCCTGCACACGGCGGCGGCGCTGGGCCCGCGGCGCGACTTCGCGTTCGACGTGGTCGGCCGGTCAACGGTCTCCGGCGGCATCGAGGACTGGATCGACTCGCCGTTCTCCGAGGACCTCGCCGCCGTGCATGGCTCTGCGGGGGTGTCGCCAGACCAGGAGTTCTTGCTGCGGATCCGCAAGGGCCAGACCTCCGTCTGGGTCGAGGTGTTCGACTCCGACCTACGGCTGCCGAGAATCAGGATGGCCGGGGAGAACGACGAGGGCGGTCGCGGCCTGTACCTGGTCGACCAGCTCGCGATCCGGTGGGGCTCGCGGCCGACCGACGAGGGCAAGGCGGTCTGGTTCGAGATGCCGATCAAGCCGTAGCCGGCGGGCACGTCACCAGCAGGCACGCTACCGGCGGTGAGTAGCCCACAGGATCAGCACGACAATCGCGAAGCCGGCGATGGCGACGGCGAACGCCCGCCCGGTAGCGGCCATGCCAAGCCGACGGCGGCCCCTGAGCACCAGGACGGCGAAGACCACGGCGATGAAGCCGAGCAAGATCAGGCCGTCGGTCACTGCCGCCTCCCGGTCGCCCCCGCCGTCCTCTCACCAGCATAACGGGAGGTCCCGCCCGGGCAGCCGGCCAGCAAGGCGCGGCTATGGCGTTTGGCCTACCGCGCGGTAACCTCAAGGCAGCAGGACCGTTCGCCCATCGGCGCCCCAGGGAGGTCGGATGTCGGAGGCATACATCGTCGGAGCCGTGCGGGCGCCCGTCGGCAAGCGCAACGGAGGCCTGGCGTCCGTCCATCCGGCCGACCTCGCCGCGCACGTGCTGTCCGAGCTGATGAGGCGAACCGGGGTGGCGCCCGAGTCGGTGGAAGACGTCATCATGGGCTGCGTCTCGCAGGCCGGGCCGCAGGCGATCGACATCGCGCGCACCGCCTGGTTGTCGGCCGGGCTGCCGGAGTCGGTGCCCGGCGTGACCATCGACCGGCAGTGCGGTTCATCGCAGCAGGCGGTGCACTTCGCCGCCCAGGGCGTGCTGTCCGGCACCCAGGACCTGGTCGTGGCGGCCGGCATCGAGAGCATGAGCCAGGTGCCGATGGGTTCCACGATCGCTCCGTTGCTGGAAAAGGGCCTGGCCTTTCCCTTCGGTAAGGGGTGGGGCGAGCGGTACGGGAAGCAGGAGATCTCCCAGTTCCGCGGTGCTCAGCTCATGTGCGAGAAGTGGGGAATCAAGCGGCAGGCGCTCGAGGAGTTCTCGCTGGAGAGTCACGCGCGAGCGATCAGGGCCATCGACGAGGGCAGGTTCGAGCGCGAGATCACGCCGGTCAACGGCGTCAGCACCGACGAGGGCCCGCGCCGCGACACGTCGCTGGAAAAGATGGCCGGGCTCAAGCCGCTGCGCGAGGGCTGGGAGATCACCGCCGCGGTGGCGTCGCAGATCTCCGACGGAGCGGCCGCCCTCCTTATCGCCTCGCCCGACGCCGTGCAGCGGCACGGTCTCAGGCCGCGGGCGCGGATCCACGCGCTGACCGTGACCGGCTCCGATCCCGTGTTCATGCTGACCGGGCCGATCCCGGCGACCGAGAGGGCGCTGGCTAAGGGCAAGCTCAGCGTCGACGACATCGATGTCTTCGAGGTCAACGAGGCGTTCGCGCCGGTCCTGATCGCCTGGTCGGCCGAGACCGGCGCGTCGCTGGACAAGACCAACCCGAACGGCGGCGCGATCGCGCTCGGCCACCCGCTCGGCGCCACCGGCGCGATCTTGATGACCAAGCTGCTGCACGAACTCGAGCGCACCGGCGGCCGGTACGGCCTGCAGACGATGTGCGAGGGCGGCGGCCAGGCCAACGCCACCATCATCGAGCGTCTCTGACCGCGACTCGCCGGAGCCCGGGCCCGCGATA
>DASPZH010000107.1:0-4209 GCA_035636335.1 Streptosporangiaceae bacterium | reverse complement strand
TCGCGGTCAGCGGCCCGCCGACGCCGAAGTAGGCCACGTTGTCGGAGTCGACGCCCAGCAGGAACCGGTCACCATCGGGCGCCTGCCCTGGCGAGACGAAGACGAGCTCTGCCGCGGCGTCATCGATCCTGGCCAGCGCCTGCCCGTCCTCGATGACCAGGACCCGGGTGCCAGGCTCGCCCCAGGCCTTCCCCAGCCAGGCCTCGTCGGTGCGCAGATGCGTGCAACGCTCAACCTCGTGCCTGGTCAGCGCTATTCCACCAGAAACCGAAATCAGGGAGTCCGTCACGGCCTCAGAATACGGTGCCGGAACGGCCATCGCCGGCCGCTGCCTGGCCGATCAATCCGGGGATCGATCCGCGGACGCCGGATGGATCCCCGGATCCATCCGGCCCATCCGGCCCATCCGGCCCGATCCGCGCTGAGAGAGCGACGGCCGGGGTGATCAAGTCAGGGCGGCGAACTCGTCCCACAGGTAGGCCGCGGTCTCGGCGCCCTTGAGCAGTAGCCCCATGTCGACCCGCTCGTTCGGAGCGTGGATGCGGTCCTCGTCCAGGCCGACCGCGATGAACACCAGCGGGGCGCCGAGTATGTCCGCCAGGTCGGCTTCCGGCCCGCTGCCGCCCTCCCTGGTGAACAAGATCTCCTGGCCGAACGCCCGCTCCATCGCCCGCCGGCCGGCCAGCACCGCCGGCGAGCCGACCGGCGAGAACGAGGGTCGCACCCCGGGACCGTCGGCCCTGACCACGACATCGACGCCCGCTGGTCTGCGTTGCGAGGCAAATTCACGGAGCATGCCGGCCACCTCGGCCGGCTCCTGGTGCGCGACCAGCCGGAACGACAGCTTGGCGTGCGCCTCGCGCGGCACGATCGTCTTGCCGCCCGGGCCGGTGTGACCGCCCCACATCCCGTTGATCTCGGCGGTCGGGCGGGCCCAGATCCGCTCGATCGTGCTGAAGCCGGCCTCGCCGGCCGCCGCGCCGCTGTTGCCCGCGGTGGCGAGCCAGGCCTTCTCGTCGAACGGCAGCCTGGCGAACAGCTCGCGCTCGGCCGGCGTGAGGTCGGCGACCTTGTCGTAGAAGCCGGGCAGCGTGACCCTCCCGTCGGCGTCGTGCAGGCCGGCCAGCAGGTCCGCCAGCGCGTGCAGCGGGTTCGGCACGGCCCCGCCAAACGAGCCGGAGTGCAGGTCGCGCCCCGGGCCGTAGACGTCGATCTCGGCGTCGATCACGCCCCGCATGCCGGTGCACATCGACGGCACGTCGGCCGCCCACATCGTGGTATCGGAGATCACGATGACGTCGCAGGCCAGCCGGTCGCGCTCGCGCCGCAGCAGGTCGGCGAAGTGCTTTGAGCCCGACTCCTCCTCGCCCTCGACGATCAGCTTGATCGTGACCGGCGGGGCGCTCGCGCCGTGGGCGGCCAGCCAGGCCCGGATCCCGAGCGCGTGGAACAGGACCTGGCCCTTGTCGTCCGAGGCGCCGCGGGCGAGAATCTGGCCGTCGCGCTCGACCGGCTCGAAGGGGGGCGAGTCCCATTCGTCGAGCGGTTCGACCGGCTGGACATCATGGTGGCCGTAGATCAGCACCGTGGGCGCGGCCTGGTCGGCGGCGGGCCAGTGGGCGAACACCGCGGGCTGGCCCGGGCTGTCCGGCGTGCCGGTCTCCCAGACTTCGGCCGTCGCGAACCCGGTCTCCCGCAGGTGACCGGCCAGCCACTGGGACGACCTTCGCACGTCCGGGCCGTGCGCCGGGTCGGCCGAGACCGACGGGATGGCCAGCCACTGCTTCAGCGCGTCGAAGAACTCGCCAGTATGGGCGTCGATGTAGCCGCGGACGTCTGTGTCCATGCGTTGTCTCACCTCGGGTCGTTGCGCGTTCTGACTGGCCGCCGGCCGGCCGGTCCTGCGATCGGCCGGTCCTGCGATCGGCCGGTCCTGCGATCGGCGGGCCGCGTCCGGTCGGCTGGCGGACTGACTCTGGCCCGGGCCACGCACGCACCCTGACCCCGGTGCCGGCCGTGTCATGTGCATGCCGATGCCAGTGGTCCCGCGGGAACTCTAGCCGCTGGACCGAACTCTCGTGGCTGATGACCGGATACGCGCCCGCGCCGCTGCCTGGCCGATCAATCCGGGGATCGATCCGGGGATCGATCCGGGGATGCCGGATGGATCCCCGGATCCATCCGGCCCGATATAGACCTCCCAGCGCATCGAACGGCGTGTAACGCGGGGCTCGAATACTGCGCCGCACCCGCCTGTCAGACTGGCGCAATGTCCGTTGACCTCCGCGACCTCATCGCCCGCATGCCATTCGCCGCTCAACTCGGCATGACCCTGGAGGAGGCGAGCCCCGAGCGCGTCGTCGCGCTGCTGCCGTGGACGCCGCGACTATGCACGTCCGGCGCGGTGATGCACGGAGGCGCCCTGATGTCGCTCGCCGACACGGCCGGCGCGCTGGTCGCGTTCCTGGGGCTGGCCGACGGGCAGATCACGGCGACGATCACCTCGACCACCCAGATGTTCCGGCCCGTCACCGCGGGAACGGTGCGCGCGGTCGCGCTGCCGCTGCACCGCGGCCGGACGACGGCCACCGTTCAGACCGGCCTGTACGACGAGGCCGGCCGACTGGTGGCCCAGACCACCCAGATCCAGGCCATCCGGCCAGCCGCTGGCTAGGACAGGGCGACCTGGCGGGTTCGTCGCGGTCCGGTTCAGCCCTACCGCAGATCCGGCCGGGGCGTTCCGCGGCACCGTCCCCGAGCGAGACCGTCCGGCTAGCCGTCGCTCGGGATCTCCTCGATCAGCGCGGCCAGGCCGGTGGCGTCGAGCAGGTCAGCCGGGCGCACGGTCATGTCATCGCGCACGTAGTAGAACGCGGCCCGCACCTGGTCGACCGGCACGCCGGCCAGCGCCGACCAGGCCAGCCGGTACGCGGCAAGCTGCACGGCGACGGCGCGCTCCTCGCGGCCCGGCCGGGGCGGCCGCCCGGTCTTCCAGTCGACCACGTCGAACCCGCCGGCCGGATCGTCGGCGAAGATCGCGTCGATCCGCCCCCTGACCAGCCGGTCGCCCACCTTGGTCTCGAACGGCATCTCGACCTCGGCCGGCCAGCGCTGCCCCCAGTGCCCCGCCTCGAACCGCGACTTCAGCTCGGCGAGCTCGGCATCGTCGGCGACCAGGTCGGCATCGACCGCCCCGGCCAGGTCGTCGGCGTCGATCAGCCGCATCTGGCCGAACCGCTCCTCAAGCCAGCGGTGGAACGCCGTGCCGCGCTCGGCCCGCGGCGCCGGCGGCCGCGGCATCGGTCGCCTGATCTGGGCGGCCAGCCCGGCCGGGTCCCTGGCCATCTGGACCAGCGCGGAGACGCCGAACCGGCGCGGCAGGCCGACCGGGATCGGCCCGTCCGGCCGGCGCCGCGACCGCTCGGCGAGCAGCAGGTCCGCGTCGGCTGCCCAGCCCGCAACCAGTTCGGCGTGCCTGGCCGGGACAGCCCCGGCGGCTTCGCGCGCGCCACCGATCGACGCCTCGGCAAGCACCAGGCCGGCTGCCTCGCGGATGGCCTCGTACCCGCGGCCGCCCGGCTGCTCGGGCCAGGACGCGGTCAGCGGCTCGGCCAGCGCGGGGTTCTGCGCGCCGTCCCCCGGCTGGTCCGCCCACTGCGCTACCAGGCCGGCCCCGTCCCGGCAGCTCGCGGCCACCTCGTCAAGGAACGGCGACGGGCCGAGCGGGCTCTTGCCCGCGCCCCACCAGTACCCGCTGCACGCCAGCCAGTGAGCCGCCCTGGTCAGCGCGACGTAGGCGAGCCGCCGTTCCTCGGCCAGATTCCGGTCGCTGCAGGCCCGGCCGAATCCGGACAGTGAGTCGGGATCCAGCCCCGCGAGCGCCGGCAGGTCGGCCTCATCGCCGCGCAGCCAGAACGGGAGCAGCCGCGGATTGTCCGTCCACCTGGTGCTCAGCCGCGGCCTGGCCGGGAAGTTCTGCGCCCGCGTCCCGGCCGACAGCCCGGGCACCACGACCGCCGGCCACTGCAGCCCCTTCGCCGAGTGCACGGTCGCGAGCTTGACCGCGTCGGTGTCGCTGACCTGGCCGGCCTCCAGGCCGAACTCCTCGGTCTCGGCCGCGGTCAGGTACGCGAGGAACGCGCCGAGCGTCGGCTCCTGCGCGTCCCCGGCGAACGCCGCCGCCGCGTCGGCGAACGCGTCGAGGTCGGC
>DASPZH010000106.1:0-6090 GCA_035636335.1 Streptosporangiaceae bacterium | reverse complement strand
GACCGCCAGGCCGTCGGGCTCGCGGACGGTCGGGACCGAGTCGATCGTGACCGCCAGGTTCAAGTCGGACACCATCCTCCGTACCAGGGCGAGCTGCTGGGCGTCCTTCTCCCCGAAGACCGCCGCATCGGGCAGGACCAGATGAAACAGCTTAAGCACCACGGTCAGCACGCCGTCGAAGAACCCGGGCCGGAACGCGCCCTCGAGCACGTCGCCCATCGAGCCGGGACTAACCATGATCATCTGCTCGCCCGGGTACATCTGCTCGTGCGCCGGGGCGAACATCACCGCCGCGCCTTCCTCGGCGCAGACGGCGACATCGGCTGCGAGCGTGCGCGGATACCGGTCCAGGTCCTCACCGGCGCCGAACTGGAGCGGGTTGACGAACACGGAGACCACGAGCGAGCCGTTGCGCCCGGAAATCTCGCGCGCCCGCCTGAGCAGCGCCCGGTGCCCGTCGTGCAGGGCGCCCATGGTCGGAACGAGAACCACCGGCGGCCGCAGCGTCGCGCGCGCGGCGGCCAGGCCCGCCTTGGTCCTGGCCAGCATCGGGGTCATCCGGCCGGCCCGGAGAGCACGCCGAGCAAGCGTTGCGCGTCGGCGGAGGTCAGGATCCCGGCCGCCAGCGCGCGGTCCGCGGTCAGCCTGGCCAGCACGAGGTAGGCGCCGAGCGCCTCGGGTGCCACGGCGGCGATCACCTCGACGTGCGCGGCGACGGTCTCCGCGTCGCCGCGGGCGACCGGCCCGGTCAGCGCGAGGTCGCCGAGGGCGAGCACGTTCTCCAGCGCCGCGCCGAGCAGCGGGCCGAGCATCCTGGGCGGATCGGGCACTCCCGCCGCGCTGAGCAGGTCGATCGACGCCGCGACGAGCGTGACCAGGTGGTTGGCGGCGCTGGCCAGGGCGGCATGGTAGATGCCGCGCTTGTCCTCGGCGATGAACACCGGCTCACCGCCCATCTCGACCACCAGCGCCTCCGCGACCGGCCGCAGCGGCTCGGGCGCCGTCACCCCGAACGAGATGCCCGTCATCTTGTCCGCGTCGTCGGGCCGGCCGGTGAAGGTCATCACCGGGTGCAGAGCCAGCGGCAGCGCCCCGGCGCGGACCGCCGGGTCGAGCACCGCGAGCCCGTGCCGGCCGCTGGAGTGGGCGAGCAGCCTGCCCTCCATCTGCACCCCGGTCGCGGCCAGCCCCGCGACCAGACCCGGCAGCGCGTCGTCGGGGACGGTGAGCAGCACCAGGTCGGCCGCCTCGACGACCTGCTCGGGGCCGACGACGCGAGCCTGAGGCAGGCTCCGGCCGATCCGGTCCACCGAGGCCTGCGACACCGCGGAAGCGGCCACGACCCGGTGGCCCGCCCTGGCCAGCGCCACCGCCATCGCGGTGCCTGCCCGCCCCGCGCCGACGACGCCGACCGCCAGTTGCGCCGGATGCGGCAGGTCGTCACCTCGCATGCTTCGGTCCAGCCCTCACCGATGACGCCGCCCCTGCTGGCCGTTGGACGACGGCAGGTCGTCCTCGTCGTCTGGCGGCTTGGGCGCGCGGCAGGCCCGCTCCAGGTACAGGGCAGCCAGCATCGCCGCGATCGCGGCCAGCGCGGTGAGCGCGGCGACGAGCGCGTCGTGGCCGGGCACCGGCTTGCCGATCGACGGGATCGTGTAGACACCGAACCCGAGCGCGAGCCCGCCGATCGCCGCGGCGGCCGCCGAACTCGCCTTCGCCAGCGCGACCACCCTGGGCACCGCCGTCGGCTCGATCGGCCTGGCCAGCGGCCTGCCGTGCAGCCGCGGGCCGATGTTGCGCCCGAACGAGAACTCGCCGATCGCGATCAACACAAGCGCGGGCAGCGCCGTCCACGGCAGCGGCGCCAGGCTGCCGAACGTCAACCGCGCCACGATCCAGGCCAGCACCCCGCTTACGACCGCGATGGCCAGCAGCGACCACGGTTTCGTCGGCTGCAACTGCCTCACCCGCCCCGGTTCGCTGGCGCCCGCGGCCCGGTCGTCAGCCCGGCCGTCAGCCCGGCGGTCAGTCTGAGATCGCCGCGCCGCCTCACGCCACCGGCGCCGCCCGCGGCGCCGGTGGCGCCCGCCCGGGCCAGCAGGTCGGCGACGGGCCCGAAACCGGGCAGGTCGGCGCCCGGATCGGCTTCGTGCCACGGGGCGAGGACGAACGCCCGCTCATGGGCCCGCGGATGCGGCAGCGTGAGATCGGGATCGTCGCTGGTCTCCGCGTCGCAGGCGATGATGTCGATGTCGAGCGTGCGCGGCCCCCACCGCACGGCGCGTTCCCGGCCGCGCTCCCGCTCGGCGGCCTGGCAGCGGTCGAGCACCGCGCGGGCGGGCAGCGCGCTGACCGCGAGCAGCACCGCGTTCAGGTAGTCGGGCTGCTCGGGACCGCCGACCGGGCGGGTCTCGTACACGGCGGAGACGGCCGTCGCGGTGATCTCCGGCCCCGCGGTCAGCGCGTCGATGCCGGCCTGCAGGTTCGCCAGCCGGTCGCCGAGGTTGCTGCCGAGCGCGAGCACCACCTCGCGCGGGCCTGCCGCGCCGCTCACGTGCGGGCCCGCCGGATCGTGACGCTCACGTCCCGCACCGGCACGCCGACCGGGGCGTCCGGCTTGTGCACGGTGACCTCGGCGTGCAGCACTCGCTCGTCGGCCAGGCATGCCGCGGCCAGCTTCTGGGCCAAGGTCTCGATAAGGTCAACGGGCTCGCCCGAGATGATCTCGGCTAGCCGGCCGGCCAGCGCGGAGTAGTCGACGGTGCGTGACAGGTCGTCGGCCGCTGCCGCCGCCCTCGTGTCGAGCCAGAGCACGGCGTCGACGATGAACTCCTGGCCCCGTTCGCGCTCGGCCGGCAGCACGCCGTGATACCCGTAGCCCCGCAGGCCGCTGAGGCTGATCCGGTCCATGAAGTTCACGGGCGTTCCTCAGCCAGTCGCGCCGCGACCCTGACCGCGTCGGCGTTGCCCGGCACCGCGTGCGCCCGGACGCACCAGGCGCCCGCCAGCGCGGCATAGGTGGTCAGCGCGACCGTCGCGTCGTCGCACTCGGCGAACGACCGCGGCGTGACGGGGTCGGCGCCGAGCAGCCGGGCGATGAACCCCTTGCGGGACGCGCCGACCAGCACGGGGAACGGCGCCGCCGGGTGGTCGAGGCAGGACAGCTCGCGCAGCCTGCTCAGCAGGGTCCAGCTATGCGCGGCGAGCTTGGCGAAGCCGAGACCGGGATCGACGATGAGCTGCGCCGGGTCGATCCCCGCGTCGGTCAGCGCGGTCACCCGGTCGGTCAGCTCGGCGGTCACCTCCTTGACCACGTCGGCGTACCTGGCCCGATCCTGCATGTCGACGCTGTGGCCGCGCCAGTGCATGACCACGTACGGCACCCGCGTCTCGGCGATAAGGCCGGCCACCGCCGGGTCGGCGAGCCCGCCGCTCACGTCATTGACCAGCCTCGCTCCGGCGCCGAGCGCCTGCTCCGCGACGCGGACGCGCATGGTGTCGATGCTGACGACCACGCCGGCCTCGGCCAGCGCGGCGACCACCGGCCCGACCCGGCGCAGTTCCTCGTCCTCGCTGATCCGCAGCGCGCCCGGCCTGGTCGACTCGCCGCCGACGTCCACGATGTCGGCGCCGGCCGCGGCCAGCTCGAGGCCGTGGGCGATCGCGTCGTCCGGCCCGAACCACCTCCCGCCGTCGGAGAACGAGTCTGGGGTGACATTGACCACTCCCATGACCAGGCACCGGGCCGCGACGGGAAGGCCCGCGGGGCGGACTGCATGACCGGTCATGGGCGTAAATCTACAAGCCGCGGCCGGGGCCGCGGAACGAGGGCTCAGAGCGGATCCCGACGAAAATCCTTCAAGATCTTCGCGTCGACGGGTGAGCGCGGGTCCGCCGCCCCCGCGTGACCGCGCTGCGCACCATCCGCCTGATCCTGCGCGCCTCGACCTTGGGCCAGACCAGGAACGCCTCGGCCTCGAGCGCCGCCAGGCCGACCCTGATCGCGTCTCGCGTGGACGTGAAGACCATGAACCTGGGTACCCAGACCGGGGCGAACTTGGCGTTGAACTTATAGAGCGACTCGATCTGGAACCACCGGGACATGAACACCAGGACGCGGCGCCAGGCACGCGTGATCGGGCCGGCGCCGATCCGCTCGCCGCGCTCGAGCGCCGCGCGGAACGCGGCGAAGTTCAGCGAGATGCGCCTCACGCCAAGCTCGGGGGCGCCCTTGATGGTCTCGGCGATCATGAAGTCGTTCAGGCCGGGCTGGGCGGACCTGTCCCGCCGCATCAGGTCGAGCGAGAGCCCGTCGGTGCCCCACGGCACGAAGTGCAGCAGCGCCTTGAGCACGCCGTCCTGGGTGGCGGTCGCGATCACGCACCGCTCGTCGCCCGCGCCGCCGATCCGGCCGAGCGCCATAGAGAACCCGCGCTCCGTCGGGTTTCCGCGCCACGAGTCGGCCTGCCTGACCAGCCTGGCAATCTCGTCGGCCTGAACGTCGCAGACCCGGCGGATCTCGGCGACGTAGCCGGCCCGGCATACCCGGGTCACCATCTGCCTGACGTTGCGCATGGCCCGGCCCTGCAGCGAGAAGCCGTCGACCTCGACCACCGCCTCGTCACCGAGTTCCAGCGCGGTCAGTTCGCCGTGGCGGCACCAGACCTCGGCCCCATGCTCGCTGCAGCCCATCACGGCGGGAACCCAGGCGTGCCTGGACGCCATGTCGAGGAACGCCTGGATCGCGCCCGGCCACGCCTCCCGGTCGCCGATCGGATCGCCGCTGGCGAGCATGACCCCGGAAACCACCCGGTATCCGATGCAAGACTTCCTCGTTGCCGACCAGATCACGCTCTTGTCGTCGCGCAACGCGAAGTAGCCGAGCGAGTCGCACCGGCCGTGCCGGTCGAGCAGCGCCCTGATCTGCGATGCGTCGTTGCTGCCGAGGCGGCCCTGAGGCTCTGCCGGGCGCAGGAACAGGTACGCGGTGACGATCACGGTGACGAAGCCGAGCGCGCCCATCAGGATTGCGAAGAAGTCACCGCGCAGGTCGTGCGGGCCGAACACCACCGGCCCGCTCGCGCCGCCAAGCCCGTACAGCGCGGTCTGGAGCCGCTGCCCGACGGAGTATCCGGCCGGGATCCCGGCCGGCGCCGAGAGGTAGCCGACCCCGATCAGCAGGTCGGCGACCAGCAGCCCGGCGAGCGCGCCGAGGGCGCGCCACCTGGTGCGCGGGTCCCCGACGGCGTAGAACTGGCCGCGGTAGTAGATCCCGGCGGTGACCATCAGCCCGAGCACCACGAACGCGACGCCGACGCCGAGCGCCATCTCCTTGTGGGTGCTGATGAGGTAGGTCGCGTGGGCCAGGCTGATCACCGCGCTGATCACGAGCAGGGCGATGACCTGCTGCCAGGCCCGGTGCTTACGCCGCCGCAGCCCGTGCGACACCATCAGCAGCAGCAGGCCGATGATGATGTCGGCGGTCCTGGTCAGCGCGGCGACCGTGCCAGGCACGACGACGGGCAGGCGCTGCAGGCGGTTGTGCAGGTGGCTGCCGGGAGCGGTCAGGCCGAGCACGATGTCGGCCAGTCCGACCAGGCGCATAAGCCAGCTCGCGGTGACCGGGACCCAGCGACGCTGTTGCCGTCGGTCGACGGGACGCTCGCCCGCAGGGCAGTCGCCGGCGCGGCGCTCGTCGGCAGCGCGTTCGTCGGCAGCGCGTTCGCCAGCGGGGCGGTCGCCAGCAGCGCCGTCGCCGGCAGGGCGGCCAGCGGGGCGGTCGCCAGGGGGGCGGTCGCCAGCGGGGCGGTCGCCAGCGGGCCGCGTCGCGCCACGCGGCCCGCAGCCGGGCCGTTTGGTGCCTGACCGCGCGGCCTGCGACCGCGCGTCATCTGACCGCCCGGGCTCTGATCGCGCGTCATCTGGCCGCCCGGGCTCTGATCGCGCGGCGACTTGCTCCCGGGCAGCGGGCACGGCGGCAGCCGACCTGTCAGGCCGCTGTCTTGATCCGGATTTAGGCTCTGCCGGTCCTGGCCCGCTGAGGTCCGTCATCTCCGACGTGTATGTGCGGCCCCGACTCACGGGGCAACA
>DASPZH010000105.1:0-13610 GCA_035636335.1 Streptosporangiaceae bacterium | reverse complement strand
CGTGGCCGGGCTCAAGGCCAGGGACTCGGCCGCGGCGGTGAGCGCGATGCGCGCGCATCTGGCCCGGGTGTCCGACCACCTCAACGCCACCGACCCGGCCGCGGGCATCTGGCCGTGAAAGAACTGAGGGAACCGCGGGCCATCGTGGTGCTCACCAGCCGGCCCGCGCCTGGCGACAGCCGCCGGTGATTACCGAGCAGTAGCCCCCGGGAGCTGCGGCTTGACCTTGGAGTTTGCTCCCAGGTTTACGGTCGGACCATGAGCCAGGCCACCGCCATCGGCGGTCGCGGGCTGCGGGTTGCCGAACTGGCCGCGGTCGCGGGCGTCGCCGCCGACACCATCCGCTACTACGAGCGGGCCGGACTGCTGCCCGCTCCGCACCGCACGGCGGCCGGCTACCGCCCCTACGACGACGACGCGGTCGACCGCCTGAAGTTCATCCAGGGTGGCCAGCGCCTGGGCCTGCGGTTGCGCGAGATCCGCGACCTGCTCGCCATCCGCGACACCGGAGCGTGCCCGTGCCGGCCCGCCGGCGAGCTGCTGCGACGGCCGCCCGGCCGGAGTCCGCCCCGGCAAGGCGACCGCCCGGCGGGCGGCCGGCTGGGAGGCGACCGCCCGGAAACCTCCGATCGGCGGCCGAACCGCTCAGTCTCCCGCCGTCACGCCGGTCAGTTCCTTGCCGCCGGTCAGGTCGTTGCCGGCCAGCAGCGCCACGCGCATCGGCGGCCGTTCGATCATGACCTCGGAGTACTCGTCGAGCTGAACCCCTCGCGCCGCCGCCACGGCATGCAGGTAAGAACTCATCTCGGTGCCGCTCCACGTCGTCACCGGCAGCGCGGCTGAGGCCAGCGACCGGCCCTGCATCGCGCGGGTCAGCACGGCTCGCAGCACCGAGTAACCCATTCTGGACAGGTTGGACAGATCCTGGTGCCTGTTCTTGCGCATGCCCGCGTCGACCTGCGCCATGGCCTGCAGGCCGCAGGCCTCGAGCACGTCGATCAGCATGCCAACCTCGACGGCGTAGCCGCTGAGGAACGGGACCGAGTAGAACAGGGTCCTGGTCGCGGCGAACTCGCCCGCCAGCGGCTGGACGAACCCGGCCAGTTCGGGGAAGAGCAGGTTAAGTGCTGGTTTCGCGGTCAGCTCGGTGACCCGGCCGCCGCCGTCGGGCACCGAGACGGTCTCCTGCGTGTACGGCCTGCGGTAGGCGGCCTTGACGAACTGGATCTCCGGCTTGGTGACCAGGCAGCCAACCACGCCGGTGATTAGCTGGCGGCTGAAGTTGCCGGTGTCGGTGTCGGCGAAGGCGATGATGTCGCCGGTCGCCACCGACAGGCCGCGCCACATGGCGTCGCCCTTACCGTGCGCCCGGCCGTACTCCGGCATCAGCGCGTTCTCCGAGTAGACCTCCACGTCGTGATACCTGGCGATGTCCGCGGTCCCGTCCGCCGAGTCCGCGTCCACCACGATCGCCTGGTCGATCAGCCTGATGTCAGGACGGCGCAGGTAGTCGACCTCGTCGAGGACCGAGCCGATCGTCTCGGCGACGTTACGGGTGGGCAGGATCAGCGTTACTGACAGCTCCCGGTCGCGCTTGATTCGACCTAGCTGGCGGGCGGTACCGAACTCGCGGTAATTGAAGCTGTTTGAGCGAAACCATTCATGTGTCAGCATAAGGCTCTCCTCGAGACCGGGGCGGGCCATTCCGGCACTACTTACCGTTTTGCCGGGTCTTTAACTCCGTGGGTCTCGCTAAAGGGTCTGTACTCTACAGGTCATAGGTCTATACGATTTAGTACCTGACCTAGCGTTCTGTCACTGATCTTACGAGGTGGTACGAGGTCTCACGAGGTTGCACGAGGTAGTACATAATATACCGAAGGTTACCGATGCTTACCGAGGTTCCCGAAGTGCCCGGTCGATACGGTCATCCAGATACTACAGACTGCAAGGCCTGTGGGCATCATTATGCAAATTCCTCTGCATGGAAGTCGATAGCCCCAGGTGAGAGGGTGAATGGTGGCCGCCTTCGGACCGTCCCCGCGCTGGGGCGCGCCGCGTGCCGATCGCCCGGCCTGCCCTGCATGGGCATGCGCGTCCGGTCTATCCTCGCCGTATGAACCTGCACCCCACCGTCGGCGGCCCTGGCCTGGCCCAGCGGCGCCACCTGGTCACCGAGATACCCGGTCCTGTCTCCCGCGAACTGCTCGAGCGCAGGCAGCGCAGCGTGGCGCGCGGCCTCAGCCATGTGCTCCCCATCTTCGTCACCGCGGCCGGCGGCGGCGTGCTGGTCGACGCGGACGGTAACTCGCTGATCGACTTCGGTTCCGGCATCGCCGTCACCTCGGTGGGCAACAGCGCCGAGCTCGTTGTCGCCCGGGTGACCGAGCAGGTCGCGCAGTTCACCCACACCTGCTTCATGGTGGTTCCGTACCAGGGCTACGTGGAAGTGTGCGAAGAACTCAGCAAGGTCACCCCGGGCACCCACGACAAGCGCTCGGCCCTGTTCAACTCCGGTGCCGAGGCGGTGGAGAACGCGGTCAAGATCGCGCGGCACGCCACCGGGCGCCAGGCCGTCGTCGTGTTCGACCACGCCTACCACGGGCGGACGAACCTGACGATGGCGATGACGGCCAAGAACATGCCCTACAAGGACGGGTTCGGCCCGTTCGCCGGCGAGGTGTACCGCGCGCCGATGGCCTACCCCTTCCGCTGGCCGGGCGGGCCCGCCCGGTGCGCGGCTGAGGCGCTCGACGTAGTCACCGGCCTGATCCACACTCAGGTCGGCGAGGACCGGGTGGCGGCCGTGGTCATAGAGCCGGTGCAGGGCGAGGGCGGCTTCGTCGTGCCGCCCGACGGCTTCCTGCCCGGGCTGGCCGAGTTCTGCCGCGAGCACGGCATCGTGTTCATCGCCGACGAGATCCAGTCGGGTTTCTGCCGCACCGGCGACTGGTTCGCCTGCGACCACGAAGGGGTCGTCCCGGACCTGGTTACCACCGCGAAGGGCATCGCGGGCGGGCTGCCGCTCGCCGCCGTCACCGGGCGTGCCGGCATCATGGACTCGGTGCACCCCGGCGGGCTCGGGGGCACCTACGGCGGCAACCCGGTTGCCTGCGCGGCAGCGCTTGGCGCCATCGAGGCCATGCGCAAGGAGGACCTGCCCGCCGCCGCCCGGCGGATCGGCGACATCATGCTGCCCAGGCTGCGCAAGCTCGCCGAACGGCATCCGATCATCGCCGACGTCCGCGGCCGCGGCGCGATGATCGCCATCGAGCTGGTCAAGGCAGGCACGATCGAGCCGGACGCGGCGGCCGCCTCGCAGGTCGCGAAGGCCTGTCACCAGGCCGGGGTGATCGTGCTCACCTGCGGCACCTACGGCAACGTGCTGCGGTTCCTGCCGCCGCTGGTGATCAGCGAGGAGCTGCTGACCGAGGGCTTGTCGGTGCTCGAGGAGGCCTTCGCCACCCTGTGAGTAGCGCCCTGGCTCACATCACCGCGAGCTGGCCGCCGTCGACGACCAGCGCGGCGCCGTGGACGAACGACGCGTCGTCGGAGGCCAGGAACGCATAGGCGGCCGCGACCTCGTCCGTCCGGCCGACCCGGCGCAACGGTATCCGCGCGGCGACATAGGCGGCCTCGAACTCCTCCGCGCCGAGCTGGGCCGAGATCGCGTCGTTCAGCGGCGTGCGGATGAAGCCAGGGCAGAGCGCGTTGACCCTGATGCCGTGCTGGCCAAGCTCGATCGCCATCGTCTTGGTGAGCTGCAGGACCCCGCCCTTGGACGCGTTATAGTGCGCGTAGTCCTCCTCCCCGGCCAGGCCGTTGGTCGAGGACATGTTCACGATCACGCCCCGGCCGCGCTCGGCCATGCGCTTGCTCACCGCCTGCGCGACCAGGAACATGCCGCGCAGGTTGACCGCCAGGATCCGGTCCCAGTCGGACACGGCGATGTCGAGGAACCGGTCGCGGCGGGCCGTTCCCGCATTGTTGATCAGCACGTCGACCCCGTTCAGCGCCTCCTCGGCAGTATCGACCAGGCGGCCGACATCCGACTCGGCGCTCACGTCACAGGCGAGCCCGGCCACGTCGCCGTGCTGGGCCAGCACGGCCACCGCCGCGGCGACCTCGCCCTGGTCCAGGCCGGACACGAACACGCGCGAGCCCTCCTCGATAAAGCGCTCGGCCGTGGCCAGCCCGATCCCGCTCGTGCCACCGCTGACCAGCACTCCCTTGTCGCGAAGCCCGCGCATCAGCCACCTGCCAGGAACCGGGGACGGGTTCATGCCGCCCGGACTTGCCCGGCGGCGTCCCGCTTGTGGTCTATCATTCCGCCAAACCCCTGCCGAGGGAGCATAGCCATGGCGAGGCTGACACGGGTCGTTGCGGCGCTGGCACTGAGCGTCGGGGTAACGGGCGCGGCGGGCACGGCGACGGCGGCGGACACGGCGGCGGCAGGCTCGGCGGCGGCAGGCACGGCGGCGGCAGGCACGGCGGCCGGGGCGAGCGGCCCGGCCAGCCGGATCCAGCCACCGGCGCCCGCCGGACGGCTGCGGATCACCGGGGACCTCCGCGACGGCGGCACGGTCGCCGCGCGCGGCCTGTCCTGGCGGCCCGGAAGGCTGCCGGCCGGAGACCGCCTGCTGAGCTTCGAGGTCGGCTACGCCTGGCAGTCGTGCCGTGGCGGGAGGTGTACGGCGGGGGCCGACTCGACCGCGACCAGGTTCGCCGCCGACAGGTACATCGCCGGCCACGGGGACACCGGCCGCAGGCTCCGGGTTATCGAGACCGCCACCGAGGTGGTGCAGAAGCGCACCGCTTCCTTCACGTTCGCGGTACTACGCGCGCGCCGCGCCGTCACCACGACTGCCGCGGTCGCCGGATACCCGCGCGGACGCCGGCCCGAGAGCGAGTTCGTCAACGGGCTGCCCGAAGCGCGGACCGGATCGGCGGAGGAGTACTTCCAGGTCGACCCGGCGCACTACAGTTCCGCGGACGGTTCCGTTACGCAAAAGTTCCGGGTCGACCACGGGGCGTGGCGAGCCATGCCGAAGCGGCGGGTCTTCTACACCGGGGCGCTGCGCCCCGGGCGGCACCGGGTCAGCGTGCTGACGGCCGACCGGGCCGGGCGGAGCAGGCTCAGTTTCGGCTGGCGAGTGGTCAGGCTGGCCGCACCGCTGCGGTGCCGCGGTTCGTGCTGGTATCCGCCGCACCTGAGCAGGGCCGGGCATCCGATGCGGTGGGACTGGCAGATCGGCCGGACGTTCCCGCGGCAGCGTACCGGCCGCCGGGCGGTCGACATCTACGACATCGACGGGTTCCTGACCACCCGGTCGCAGATCCACGGGATCCGCACGTCGTGGCGAGCTAGGACGCTCGCGCACCCGCGTACCATCTGCTACCTCGACCTGGCCTGGGAGGACTACCGGCCCGACGCCAGCCCGGAGCCTGGCGGCCTGTTCCCCGCCGCCGCGCTCGGCCGGGTCTACTACGGCTACCCGCAGGAGCGCTGGGTCGACTTCCGCCAGCTCGACGCGCTCAAGCCGATGCTGACCGAGCGGATCTCGATGTGCGCGCGGAAGGGCTTCGACGCGGTCGAGCTTGACGACATCGACAGCTTCGACCCGCCGCGGACCACCGGTTTCTTCCTGACCCCTGGCGATGCCCAGAATTACCTGGCCTTCGCGTTTAACGTGATCCACTCCTACGGGATGACGGCGGTGTGGAAGAACAACCCGGCCCTGGCCAGGTGGGGCCTCAGGTACACCGACGGCGCGGTGGTCGAGGAGTGCTTCGTCTACCACGAGTGCGGCGCCTGGCACGTGTTCACGGCCGACAAGACGGCGGTACAGCCGACCGGCAAGTGGGTGGGCGAGGCCGAGTACGGCGCGGACCACTACGTCTGCGACCCGGGCAAGCGCTGCCCGCACGGGCGCAAGACCTTCGCCGCGTTCTGCCGCGCCGTGTACGCGGGGCCGCAGGGCTACGCCGCGGTCAAGTTCGGCGTCAACCTGGACGGCAAGGTGTTCCTGCCCTGCCCGCGCGGACGCTGACGCGGCCGCCGGGTCGCGGCCGGCTCGCGGCCGGCTCACGGGCCGGCTCCCGGGCGGGCGTTCCGGCAAAATCCGGCATTGACGGCCTTCGCCTTACTTGTTACTTCTGAGTAGTACAGGTTTCCCTGGCCGTCAGAGGAGTCGACTCCATGCCCCGAGTCCCCCGCCGCTACCGCCTGCCTGCCCTCGTCTTCACTGCCGCCTTCGCCGGACTGAGCGCGTTCGCCTCGATCGGTCCTGCCAGCGCCGACGGCACGACCAACTACGTCGCCCTCGGCGACTCTTACTCCTCGGGCGACGGTGCCGGGAGCTACACCGACGGCTCTTGCCTGGAGAGCGCGAACGCCTATCCCGTGCTCTGGCACAACAGCCACGGCGGCACGTTCACCAACGAGACCTGCGCGGGCGCCACCACCTCGGACGTGGTCAACAGCCAGCTTGGCCCGCTCAGCGCGAGTACGACGCTGGTCACGATCACGATCGGCGGCAACGACGTAGGCTTCGCCAACGTGATGACCACCTGCGTGCTCTCCTCGACCAGCGCCTGCGTCAGCGCCGTGCAGAAGGCCGAGAACGAGGCGGAGACCACGCTGCCGGGCGAACTCGACAACGCGCTGTCGGCGATCGCGAGCCACGCACCCAACGCCAGGGTCGTGGTGCTCGACTACCCGGAATTCTACGACCTGTCCAAGTCCTCGACCTGCATCGGCCTGAGCACGACCAGGCGCACCTACCTGAACCAGGGCGCCGACGTGCTCGACAGCGTGGTACAGGACGCGGCGGGCCGGCACGCCGACACCTTCGTCGACGTCAAGCCGTACTTCGCCGGCCACCAGATCTGCGACTCGGGCAGCTACCTGATCTCGGTCGACTGGTTCAACCTGTCCGACTCCTACCACCCGAACGCCAACGGCCAGAAGTACGCCTACCTGCCGGCCCTGGTCTCGGTGACCGGCTGACGCCGGGACTGGCTAGCCCTGGTAGTAGGCGTCCACGGCGGTGAGCACGTCGTCCAGGATGGCCAGGCCCTCCTTGGCCTCCGCCTCGGTGATCGTGCACGGCGGTACCACGTGGAGCCGGTTGTAGTTGGTGAACGTCAGCAGGCCCTTGGCCCTGGCGCGGGCCGCCAGCGTGGTCATCGCCTCCGACCCGCCGCCGTAGGGCGCGAGCATCGCCCGGCTCGCCCGATCGGAGACCAGGTCGAGAGCCCAGAACACGCCCAGCCCGCGCACCTCGCCGATCACCGGGTGCCGGTCGGCCAGCTCGGCCAGCCCGGGGCCGAGGGTCTGCGCGCCGATCGCCGCGGCGTTCTCGACGATGCCCTCCTCACGCATCGCGTCGATGGTCGCCACGACCGAGGCGCAGGCCAGCGGATGACCGGAGTAGGTCAGGCCGCCGGGGAACACCCGCTCGTCGAAGGTCGCGGCGATCGGGTCGGAGATGATCACCCCGCCGATCGGCACGTAGCCGGAGTTCGCGCCCTTGGCGAAGGTGATCAGGTCGGGAACCGCGCCGTGCGGGCTGAACGCGAACCAGCTCCCGGCCCGGCCGAAGCCGCACATCACCTCGTCGGCGATCCAGACGATGCCGTACTTGTCGCACAGCGCCCGCACCCCGGCCAGGTAGCCGGGCGGCGGGACGAGCACGCCGGCGGTGCCCACGATCGACTCGATCAGGATCGCGGCGATCGTGGCCGGGCCCTCGAACTGAATCACCTGCTCCAGGTGCTCGAGCGCGCGCTCGCACTCCTGCGCCTCCGACGAGGCCCAGAACGAGGACCGGTACGGGTAGGGGCCGAAGAAGTGCACGTGGCCGGTCGCGTACTCGTTCGGCCACCGCCGCGGGTCGCCGGTGGACGTGATCGCCGCGCCGGTGTTGCCGTGGTACGACCGGTAGAAGCTGAGCACCTTGTCCCGCCCGGTGTGCACCCGCGCCATCCGGATCGCGTTCTCGTTCGCGTCGGCGCCGCCATTGGTGAAGAACACCTTGCCGAAGCCGTCGGGCGCCAGCGCGATCAGCCGCTGCGCGGCCTGGCCGCGGGTCTCGTTCGCGTGCTGCGGGGCGATTGTGGTCAGCCTCGCCGCCTGCTCGGCAATGGCCTTAATCACCCGCGGATGCTGATGCCCGATGTTGGTGTTCACGAGCTGGCTGGAGAAGTCCAGGTAGCGGTGGCCGTCGAAGTCCCAGACGTAGCAGCCCTGGCCGCCGGCCAGCACGAGCGGGTTGAGCGCCTTCTGGGCGGACCAGGAGTGGAAGACGTGCGCGCGGTCGGCGGCGTAGACCGCGGCGCCGCGGGCGGGATCGGGGGTGAACTCGGTCATGATCGCTCTCCTGTCACCGGGTCACTGGTTCACGGGGTCACTGGTTCACGGGGAAGCCGAGGTTCACGCCGCCGTGGCTGGGATCGAGCCACCGCGAGGTCACGGCCTTGCCCCTGGTGTAGAAGTGGACGCCCTCGGTGCCGTGCACGTGCGTGTCGCCGAACAGCGAGGACTTCCAGCCGCCGAAGCTGTAGAACGCCATCGGGACCGGGATCGGCACGTTGATGCCGACCATGCCGACCTGCACCTCGCTGGTGAACCTGCGCGCCGCTCCCCCGTCGTTGGTGAAGATCGCGGTGCCGTTCCCGTACGGGCTGGCGTTGACGACGCCGAGCGCCTCGTCGTAGGACCCGGCCCGCACGACGGACAGGACCGGGCCGAAGATCTCGTCCAGGTAGCAGCTCATCGTCGGGGTGACCCGGTCGAGCACGCTCGGGCCGAGCCAGAACCCGTCGGCCGACCCGCCGCTGACCGGATGCGCGCGGCCGTCCACGGCGAGCGTCGCGCCGTCCGCCACGCCGGCGTCCAGATAGGAGGCGACCTTGTCCCTGTGCGCCCCGGTGACCAGCGGGCCCATCTCCGACTCCGGCTGGTCGCCGGGGCCCACCCGCAGCTTCGCCACCCGCTCGCGGATCTTGCCGACCAGCTCGTCGCCGATCGGGTCGACCGCGACGAGAACCGAGATCGCCATGCACCGCTCGCCCGCGGAGCCGAACCCGGCCGACACGGCGGCGTCGGCGGCCAGGTCGAGGTCGGCGTCTGGCAGGACGACCATGTGGTTCTTCGCGCCCCCGAGAGCCTGGACCCGCTTGCCCGCCGCTGTTCCTACTTCCGATACGTAACGGGCCACCGGGGTCGATCCGACGAAGCTGACGGCCTTGATCCCGGGGTGGATCAGCAGGGCGTCGACGGCCTCCTTCGCTCCGTGCACGACGTTGAAGACACCGTCGGGCAGCCCGGCCTCGGCGAGCAGTTCGGCGAGTCTGACCGAGGTCGACGGGTCCTTCTCCGACGGCTTGAGCACGAACGTGTTGCCCGCCGCGATCGCGATCGGGAACATCCACCTCGGCACCATCGCCGGGAAGTTGAACGGGGTGATCCCGGCCACGACGCCAAGCGGCTGCCGGATCGAGTAGGCGTCGACGCCGGTCGAGACGTTCTCCGAGAACGCGCCCTTGAGCAAGTGCGGGATGCCGCAGGCGAACTCCACGACCTCCAGGCCGCGGGCGACCTCGCCCGCCGCGTCCGAGGCGACCTTGCCGTGCTCGGCGCTGATCAGCGCGGCCAGCTCGGCGGAGTGCTCGCGGACCAGCTCGCGGAACGCGAACATCATCGACGCCCGCCTGACCAGCGACGTGTCGCGCCAGGCCGGGAACGCGGCGGCCGCCGACTGCACGGCAGCATCGACCTCCGCCGCGGTCGCGAAGTCCACGGTGCCGGTTACCTGGCCGGTCGCCGGGTTATAGATGTCACCGCGATGGCCGGGTTCTGCTCCGGTCCACGGCTTGCCGCCGATCCAGTGCGTGCAGTGCTTGCGGGTCATCGTCTGTCCTGTCTGCCGTTCCTGCGTGCCGCCCCTGCGTGCCGCTCCCGCGTGCCGCCGGTTCCCGACGCCAGTCTCCTCCGGTGCGGATCGCCGGCCAAGTTACGGAAAGTAAGCTCTGCAGGGCAGAGTCTTACAAGCTGTCAGTCATCGCCTTACCTCGGGGACGGGGTCATGATGCCGACCGTAGCCGACATTCTCGCGCTCGACCCGGTCAGGCGCGGCGCTCCCCGCGTCCTGGCCGGCGCAGGCCGCCTCGACGTGCCGGTGCGCTGGGTGCACGTGATCGAGCTGGCCGAGGCCGGGCACCTGCTCCGCGGCGGCGAGCTGGTGCTGTCCACCGGGATCGCGCTGCCGCCCGACGCCGACGGCCTGGCCAGGTACGTGGCCGGGCTGGCCGCCGCCGGGGTCAGCGCGCTCGCCGTCGAGCTCGGCTCCCGGTACCTGCGGGAGCTCCCGCGCGCCCTGGTGACCGCCGCCCGGTTGCACAGGCTGCCGCTCATCGTGCTCGAGCGGGAGACCCAGTTCATCGCGATCACCGAGGCGGTGCACGCCCAGATCCTGGATGCCCAGGTCGCCGAGGTGCGGGCGGCGCAGCGGCTGGACCGGGTCTTCACCGGCCTGGCGGTGGCCGGGGCGGGCCAGGACGAGATCGTGCGGCAAGCGAGCGAACTTGCAGCGGTGCCTGTCATCCTGGCCGACCTGGCGCACCGGGTGCTGGCCTGCGCGCCGTTCGGCCAGGAGGTCGCCGGGCTGCTGGCCGGTTTCGCGGGCCGGTCACGAGCGGCCGTCGTCCCGGGCAGGATCGGCTACGACGCCGCCGCCGGCTGGCTGGTGGCGGCGGTGGGATCGGCGGCCCAGGACTGGGGTCGGCTGATCTTCGTGCTGGCCGAGCCGCCCGGCGCGGGCGACCTGGTGCTCGCCGAACGGGCCGCGGCCACGCTCGCGCTGGCCCGGCTGCCCGACGGCCGACGGGAGGAGAGTCCCGAGCGCACCGCGCACCGCTCGGTACTCGACGCCCTTGCCGGGGCGGCGTACGCCGACCTGGATGACCTGCGGGCACGGATCGTGGCGCTGGGGGTGCCGCTGGCCGGGCGGCACCTGCTCCCTCTGGTGGTCCGGATGGCTGGCGGGGACCGGCGGGCCGACGTCGCCGACGCGGTCGCCGCGGCCTGCCAGGATCTCGGCGCGCCCGCGGTCGCCGGGACGCTCGGTGACCGCCAGGTGGCGGCGGTGCTGGCGATGGCGTCAGGGACCGGGCACGACGAGGCGCTGACCAGGCTGGCGACCCGGCTACGGCGGGGACACGTCATCGGCCCGGCCGACGTGATCGGGGTCGGCCCGGTCGCGCCCGACCTGGCCGACGTGCCCGGCGCGCTGCGCGAGGCCGGCGAGGCGGCCGGCGCCGCCGTGAGTCTCGGTGGGTTC
The DNA here is from genome assembly GCA_035636335.1 of Streptosporangiaceae bacterium. Lineage (GTDB taxonomy): Bacteria > Actinomycetota > Actinomycetes > Streptosporangiales > Streptosporangiaceae > Chersky-822. The sequence goes on along the minus strand of DASPZH010000105.1, from coordinate 2,268 downwards.
GCGGGTGACCGCGCGGCCGCGGGTCACGGTGCCGCCGCGGGTCACGGTGCGGGCCGGCCGTTCGTTCGCCTGGCGGACCTTGGCCTCGCCGGGCTGATCTACCAGCTGCGCGACGACCCCCGGATGTTGGCGTTCGCCGAGCGCGAGCTCGGCGCGCTGCTGCAGAACGACGAGCAGGCGGGCACCGGCCTGGCCGGCCTGCTCGCGGTCTACCTTGACGCCGGCGGCAACAAGGCGGAGACGGCCAGGCGCTGCGGTCTGGCCAGGCCCACGCTGTACGAGCGGCTCCGCAAGATCGAGCAGGTCACCGGCACCGCCCTGGACGACGCCGGCTCCCGGCTCCCGCTGCACGCTGCGCTGCTGATCCACTCGCTGGGGGGCACGGCCCGGCAAGGTTAATATTTGTGCCCAGGTGATGTGATCAGGCTGTGCGTGACGTCGGACGTCACGTTTTCTCTCGGGTGCCCGGTTTGACAGACGGGCTCCTTTCTCTGCCGGACTGGTATCGGCGGGCCCGCTCAACGAGGCCGCCACCCAAGAGTTGGCAAGACTTCACAGCTAGAGCGGCCCGGCCGTGGTGGGATTAGTCGGTCGCGCGGAAACACCCATGGACGTGCTCGTTGACCATGCCAACGTTCTGCATGAACGCGTACACACTCGTAGGCCCCACGAAGCGGTATCCCTGCGACTTCAACTTCTTGGCCAACGCCTCCGCCTGCGGCGTCGACTTCGGCAGGTCGGCAACGGACCGCGGTGCCCGCTTGCGGGTGATCTGGTAGGACTTCGCGAGCACCACCAGGCTCGGTGACGCGGACATCATCGCGCGCGCGTTGTCGACGGTGGCCTGGATCTTGCCACGGTTGCGGATGATCGAGGCGTCCTGCACTAGCCGGTCAACGTCCCGCTCGGTCATCGCCGCTACCTTGGCGACGTCGAGGCCCCGGAATGCCTCCCGGAATGCGTCCCGCTTCCCGAACACGATCGACCAGCTCAGCCCGACCTCGAACACACCCAGGGTGAGCGCCTCGAACATCGCGGACTCGTTGTAGGTGCGGATACCCCAGACCTCGTCGTGGTAGCGGCCGAAGGCGGTGTCGCCGACGCCAGCCCAGCCGCAGCGTGGCTTCCCGTCGTGCCCGATGATCACGTCGCTGCTCATCTCAGCGGCTCGACTGCGCCCCGCCGACGGCTCGATCATTGATCGGTGGCCCGGCCAGCATGAATTCTTGCTATCTGGGCCCGCGCAGCCAGCACCAGTTCCTCGTTAGTGTTGGCGTGGCCGGCCAGGCCCCAGCCTCCGTCGGGTGCCTCGGTCAGCAGCACCCAGGTCCGGCTGACCAGGGTGGGGTCGCCTGCGGCGTCAGCGGCGATATTCGCCAGCTGCTCGACCACGGCTAGCTGCTTGCCACGGTCGAGCGCACCTGCGTTGGTGAGGACCTGGATGCGCACGTAGTTGGTGTCGCCGTCGACATTGGACAGGCTGCCGGGGGGCAGGTGGTGGATGAAGGCCGCGGTGTTCTGCCGGAACATGGGGATGTCGGGTACTTGCTCGATTGTCATGACTGCGGCCGCGAGGTCGACGGCAAGCTGGTGGGTGTCGGGGAACGTCCCCGCGGTGGCGTAGACGTCGATCATGGGCATAGCGGTGCTCCTCCGGCATGTCAAGGGCGGTCAGCGGGCACAGTCAGGCAGTCGCGGATGCCGAAACCCTGGTCGCCTGGCGCAGCAGGTGCGGATGCCAGTACCCGGTCATGCCGCTGTCGCGGCATAGGTTTCGGCCGCGGCTGTGATCAGCTGCGTCACTTCGGCGGGGTGGGAGACCATGGCGACGTGGCTGGAGGGGACCTCGATGGTGGTCGCGCCCATGCGGCTGGCGAACAGCCGCTCGGCGTCGGGTGGGATGGCCTGGTCCTCGGTGGCGACCAGGTACCACGACGGCAGCGACTTCCACGCCGGGATGCCCATGACGTCGTCGAAGGTGGAGCCGGCCAACACTTGCTGGGTGGCGCACATCACTTTGGCCTTGACCGGGTCCACGTCGGCGGCGAAGTGGTGCACGTAGTCGTCTTCAGGCAGCCAGCTGAAGCCCTGGGGATCGGTGAACAGGTGCTCTAGCGCCGGGGGGGTGGGCCCCTGGGACAGCAGCGCGCCGAGCGCCTCTCCCTGGTCGAGCCCGAACGCCGCGATGTAGACCAGGCCGGCCGCGTTGGGCGCGTCGGTGCCGAGCGCGGTGATGACCTGGCCGCCGTAGGAGTGCCCGGCGACGAC